>NZ_CAXSVC010000018.1:0-127712 GCF_964240755.1 Bacteroides sp. HPS0048
ATAATAAGATTGAAGAATATGGATACGATACATTCACAACAGTAGCAAACTCTATTGAGAATCATTATGAAAGGATTTTGAACTTCTTTGTGAACAGGAGTACAAATGCAGCAGCGGAAGCATTTAATGCTAAGATCAAAGCATTTAGGGCATCATTTAGAGGAGTAGTGGATATGAGCTTCTTCCTTTTTAGGCTAGCAAAGATATATGCATGAAGGGAATTGACAAAATTAATCCCCCAAGAATTACAACTGAGCCCTATTATAGTGACTACGACATATAGGGGGGCTAAAAGAAAAAACGCCAATCCTATGAGAATTAGCGATTTAACTTTTGTTTGGGTGGTGCCACCAGGAATCGAACCTTTTATTTCGGTTTATTCTAAACTCCTGATTGACTGCACATTTACTACTTTATCTTTTATGAAAGCCATTGAATTAACACTACACTAAATTCATCGCTTTTCGTAATTGTCTTTACAATCATCATCTCTTTGACAATGTAAAGGTAGATAAAAAGTTCGATTTCCGCAAATGTCAATAGGGATTTTTATGAAATATTTTTTGCTCAAACCTGATAATGTTCCTAAAAGATGGCTAAGAGCCTGTCTAAATCTTACTCAATTCTATTTTGAGAGTTTTATCCAATATCTTTCAGCCATAGGCTGTAGCCTGTCTCTTATTACCTTCATCACAGTATCGAAATCAAGCGCCTCTTTCCATTGAATTTTTCTAAGAAAAGCCTTCCAACAGCTTATGCGTGCCCCGTCTGTAGCAAAACTATCCGTAAACAGTTGCAAATCGGGGTTGTATGCAAGTCCTCGATTGTCGAACGTCGCTTCGATGGCGTCATACAAAGCGTCGTCATTCAAATTTCTCTTCGTCAGGAGCTGATAACAGTCAAAGAAATCTTTCATGCGACTGTTGAGAACATCACGATCTATCATCGTATGGAACTTCTCGGCAATAACGGTTTCTAAAGAATATGCCTGTATATTCACAGAAGGGATATCCGATAAAAGCAGAGGAAAGTCTATAGTTGTTGGATGTGGAATGACGACATCACCAAAGCCAATATCTACAGACATATTATAAGCTATGGTATCCATATGGGCAGTAAAATAGAATCTTGTACCAGGATATTTCTTTTCGACTGTGATCGGCTCTATTTTGATACTTCCTGCGTCAAATGACACCCCATCTTCATGGCATACGATACCCAGGATTTCTTGGAAGACACGAGCCAGGAAATCCCTGTCACGACTGATCCTGTCTGCCATAAAATCCACATCAACCGTAGGACGAGCCTCAAGTCCATTCATGGCATAAAGCAAAGAGCCGCCTTTCAACAAGAATTTGTCCTTGTACTGGCTTACAGAAACCCTGTAAAGCAGTCTCTCGTTGAAGTACCTTGCCAGAAGATACATGTATTTATAGCCTGTCTCATTCATGAGGTTGAGCAAGCGTGTCTTTACAGACTTGCCATAGTTTTTCTTTCCCATTATCTTATTCTATTGCGATTTCGAGATAATTTTTCAACGTGTTAAACACTCTTAGGCGCTTGGCGTAATCCTGCAAACGGGCGAGATTACGGTTCGGCTTTTTCAGATAAGTACGTATTACTTCCGCGCAAACGTCCAGACCAATCTTGTTCCGATACTTCACCGCATCACAAACACTTCGTTCCATATCAGTAATATGAACTTTATATCCCGATATATCCGCATCCATAATCCCAAACTCCAAGTTCTCTTTTTTCCAATAATAAAGTTCTATAGGCAGGACGTGTGGAAGCACTACTTTCCTTTTATTGGCAATGGCTATGCAAAAAGCAGGCGGGACTGTCGTAGACACTTGATGATATGTCCAGGCATTGTATAGGCATACAACACCATTCGGTATTATCCTCTCCACGTCTATCATCGTGTTTAGCAATGCCTCGGGAACAGCATATACCCCATGACGCAATCTTATCAAATCGCCACGTTCTTTAGCTCGCAACACCTGTTTATATTCCGACAGGTGAGATATATCCGTTGTGGATATAGTCCCTCCGAGAGACGCAACTTTATTAATTATATCATTCATATAATCCACCTTAGAAGTTCTTTTCACACTACAAAAATACGATTATTTTCCGAATAATAGGTAATATTCTACGGTTAATTCGTAAAAACACCGTATAATACTACCAGTATCCGTTTTTCATATAAATCATATCTATAGAAGAAGCCCTGTGTCATCTGATGACACTGTTTTTGCTGTCTCGGATATAAAGTGGTTCTAGGAATTACTGCCGGATGATGGAGAAAATAATCGGGACAGTTCCGGGAAAATGCAGGAATAAACAGGAAAAAGCGAGACTGCCACTCAAAAACAACCCTGAGACAAGTTGGTATATGAAAATTGATATGTACTTACAATGGAGTGCATCTTACTGATAAATCGAATGTACAAGATGTAGTTGAGCAGTCGATTACTATAAATCTATCTTATAGATAAGTCTGCCGGTGAATTTATCAAGTTCATGGGTAGGCTTTATTTTCATCAAAAGAGAAGATGGCTTGTTCGAAAGTTGGTTGTGTGTTAACTGATGAAATAGCGCATTGTCAGGATATATACCCAATAGAACGAATTTGACAAGATCAAAGACTATTTTATCGTGAAACTCCGAATAAAGATAAACCAAATATCTCGGGAAAATCAATATTCTTAATATACTTTCTTGAAAAAAACAGTAAAAGAACAGGCATCATTCCGCAAAATATTACTTTATTCATTTTTACCATTTATTAAATAGTCATATCGTATAATAGAAAACACATCATACAACAGTAAACCACATTCCAATATAGAAGCAAAGTTAGTAATATATTTAAATAGGAAAAAGAAAACGAAACAATACGGAAACTTGCTTGAAGCAAAAAACACAAAAAAATGATTTTTCACCAATAATACCGTAATCCATGCCAAAATGCCTTGACTGAAATTAGTATCTTTGTATTATAATACTATTTATTTAACATAAAATGAGAAAAGCTATTTATCTGTTATTTTTTTTAGTTTGGTTATGTCCTGCTGCTTGTATGGCTCAAGGTCTCCATTTTGGATTGAAAGCCGGTGTGCTTGGAAACAAAGCTGATATTCAAGGTATAAGCAACCGGGTTAAAACAGAGAATATGACTGGTTTTCAAGTAGGTCCCATGCTACAATATCAGACCGGTTTCTATGGACTAACCTTGGATTTTTCCCTATTGTATGTACAGCGTGGAGTGAAATTGACAAACACCTCCAATGACGTCAGTGCCGATATCAAGACACAAAGTATCGACATACCCATAGAATTAAAATGGGAAATGGGGTTGTCCGACAACTTTGACTTGTTTTTAGGAATAGGACCTTCTTTTTCCTTTTTAGTAAATGAGGACAATTGGGGACGCAAACTAGTCCATATAGCCGTAGATGCCATAGACAAGGATCTTTCTTCTATGGGATGGCGTTCCACTGAAGTCGGTCTGAATCTCGGAGGTGGCGTGAAGATAATGAAACATCTGATGCTGAGCTGCTACTATAACATCGGATTAACGGAATCCGCCAGACACCATATCGGAGGAGACAAGCATGACGCCATAGACCAGATTTTCGATGGTGATATTTTCAAATCAAGAAACAGATATTGGCAATTGTCCCTTGCTTATATTTTTTAATTAAGTAAAACAATAAAGTCCTATTTATATGGAGCATACATCCGCTTTTACTTCCATTATTGATTCGCAGCTTTTACCTATGAGAGTCGGAATTGTATTTTTAATGGGATGTTGTATTCTTGCCGCTTACTGTACCAATAAGCGCAAGAATATTGAAAAGAAAGAATATCCAATGCTTCTCAAAGGCTACCCGGAACATTGTAAAGGAAGGCTATAAAGGTAAAATATACAATTCTGGTAACTTTTAGACTCTACAAATGACAATCATAAAATATTTACTCTTTACATCATTAGTACTATTTAATTCTTGTCATTCTTACCCTTCCAAGAATGGACAAGATGATAAAACAGACGGCATTCGTTTGTAAGAGGAATTATGCTCTTTATGTAGACAGCATTATTAAATCCGATACCACCCTGCAACAGCGTTTTCATTGTTTAGAGGCGATGTTGGGCACGAATAAAGTATCTGTTTATTCCAGATATACCGACAGCCCCTTTTGAAATCAGCATTCAAAAAAGACGTTTTTGATTCTCCGTTATGAGAATTAGATATTATATCAGATATCACATTTAGTCCTGAAATCATTCCAATAAATAAAAATTCTTTCGAACGGCCTGTAAATATAGTACTGAGTCCTATACCACGGGATATTCCGCAAGGAGAAGCCTTAAATTCTGATTCTCTATCATTGCGAACTGAATATGACTATCATCCTTTATCGGTAACAGGATACTATTGAAGTATTATTAATGAACAATTCACAGCATTTTCAAGAAATGTTCAGACGAAAAGTTGTTAATTATTCGGCAGTCAATCATGGAAGAGTTCAGCCAGCAACACCTTTTACGGCACCTGCATTCTTGGATACTCTGCAAATATCTATGAAAACAGACAAAGCTTTTTATCCGATAGACACAAAAAGCGTGTCGATGAGTCTGAATAATAATAATTCCAAAGTCCTGTTTTTGGGAGAGGATTATATGGTAGCACGTAAAGAAGACAATCAATGGCTACTACTGAATGGCAACAATGCATGGACTGATATAGGTATTGAAGTTAGACAAGGGAAAAAATATCAATTTGCAGCAAATCTTTATCCCCTTTTTAATGACAACAAGCCTGGATATTATAGGGTGTATAAGGAAATAGTTTTTTATAATTCTAAAGAAAAATAGTTTATGGTAGCGGTATTCCGAATAAATTAGAGATAAAGGAATTGGATACAGTTTTCGCTCATTAGATTTTTAAATTCAAATAAGATTTTTTTAAACCTAACAAGGGACATTCAGTAAAAAGATCGCAAAAGGATTCTGTATGTATAGTCAATCCGAATAAATAAACAAAAAAACTTCTGTATAACGAATAAAAGAGGCTGTGTCGTGTAACATGTTACGATACAACCTCTTTCACTATATTTTTTGAAAGGTTCTGTAACACTTTCAAACAGATAATTCTAACTACCGATAATCATTCATCGATCCAAATACGCCCAAAATCAAACTATAGAAACAGACTATCTTCGCTAATATTGGATAAGACGAGATTTCTATTCAACAAAAAGACATGAGGCAGAGACAGTTTCCCCATAGGTTTGTTTAGGACAAATCCACTCCATCAGCAAATACTCGCCACTATACCCGTCAAAGTAACGAAGCTTCAAAGGATGACACCCTTTTTCTAGATAGACAAACCCATTTGCTTCCACATAGCCGACAGCCCGATCATTGTCAACTACACGAACGCCTCCAATAAACAGGTCCGAACCGTCATTACTTTTCAAGGAGAAACCATAAGCTCCTGAAACAGGGACGGACAAAAAGCTTTCATACACATAGCCAAAATGATCCTCGTTTCTGAAATCATCCTCAAATTCTAAATAAGATTTCACTCCCTTTGCCTTCATTTCACCAATCTTCTCCAAATCACTCACAGATTTGAAGTTACCTTCATAATAGCGATAAGATACCCCCTGTCGCCTTCCTTTACATTTGATAGCACGTGAGAAACCGATATAACGTTCATATACACGACTGGGCTTTCCATCCTTATAGGTACAAGCTTTCAATTTACAAGGAGCATCCAGTATGATCGCACCTTCACAACGGGAAGCGCTACCAAATTCAGGCTCAGTTCCATCCAGTGTATAATAGGTATCACCTTCACCGCAAGACAAAACTATTGACAAGCCTTCTTTGACAAACGAGACCTTCCGCTCATCAACATATGGCATTTCTGGCATTTCCTTTGAAGCCAACAGATAGGACACTGGTATTTCTAGACGTTCAGTAGACGAGATATACATATTTGTCACACGGAAAGGCTGTGTCAATTGAGAAAGAGGACGAGTCATATCACAAACAGCATGTGCCGGAATACGAATACGATCACTTAAAACGCCGTTATCTAATAGATAAGGAATATCACTTTCATTCAATAGACGGACATGGAACTTTCCATTCCTTTCCTCATAAGAAAGTACTTTCAACGAAGAACGTAAAAACAATTTCAACATGTTCTCTTTTCCTGCCAATTTCTGATCAGCATAGGCGATTGAACGACCCGCATAAAGGGCCTCCTTAATGCTTTCTGGCGTATTTTCTTTTGCAAAAACAAACGTCAATGTACGGAATTTCTTTTTCAAGTCAAACAGGAAATCCATTGGATAATGAGCATCCGTTGCTCCAATATAAGCCAAGTTATACTGGTCTGCATAATCGATAGCACGCGGATAAAACTCTTCGTTATTGAATATCTCAATACCCTGAATCCGCTTTTGCTCGATATGACGAACAATATAAGCAGGCAATTCGCTGTTCTTATCTGGCCACCCAGGATGATTCGTTGTAATGTAAGCGCCCTCCGCAGCAGCTTTTTCAATCAGGCTGTCAGCTTCAGTCTCTGAAAAATTTCTTTTTTTCGGCATATAGTCATTACAGTCTTTGATAAAAAGGACATTCAAGTGTCCAACAGGATCGCTCCCTGTAATCTCCAACCCCTTTATCAGCGTAATTCCTTTACTTTCAGCCATTGGGAAGGCTTTATTGTAAGAGACATTACAATCCTTCGTTTCCGTGTGAGAACGAGGCACTGGCTGATGATCTGTGATTGAAATAGCGTCTAGTCCTTCAGCCCAAGCCTCCAATACACGCATTTCAGGAGTGACATGTCCATCCGAATAATAGGTATGCAAATGGAAATCACATTTCAGAGTTTTATATCCTGGCAAATCTGGCACTGCAATGTGTTTCGGATTAAAAGCACGAGAGGAAGAATATCCCTCCAGCAGTTGATACTGTACATTTTCATTTTGTGCGGACAAAGAGACACCCCACAATGTACATCCTAATATAAATACAGACTTCTTCATTTATTGATAATAAAAATTTATAGATAAAAAATAATTTCCTGATTTTTGAAAAATTGTCACGAACATAAATAATAACGTTTCTATCCAGGAACGTTAGCGCTCACATTCTTAAATGTTCTATTGTGCACATCATCAAGGACAATCGCAGGACGATAGTCTTTTTCTTTTGCGGACAACTTCACATTTTGTTACACCTAATTTCAGATAGATCAAGCCTGTCACAAAATCACCAAGAGTAAACGCAACACGACCTCCGCCCTGTTCATGGGAGAAATCAATAACTTTCTGAATTGTCGCCACATTCAACGTAATTCCATCCGCTTTCGCCCCAAAGTCTCTCACTAAAAAATCTTTTGTCCTGAACAAAAAACTCTGCAAAAGAAAAAAAGAGACAACTCAATTGAATTGTTTTCCAAATTATTTCCATATCATTATATATTATTCAATGGCATTAGTAACATTACAGCCAAAATTATCCACAATATTCCACAGTTCGCCTTATCCTTTTGATACTAATCATTACATTTCTGGCAAAAAGAGACCTCCTTCATGTCTATATCGAATGACATAAGCGAAACAAGCAAGTACCAATTATATGCCGTCACCCAATCCCCAAAATAGGAAACCACTCTACCGATGTCTAAAGAGGCGGATCTTATAACCGCATTTTTCTCTCTATGTCTGCCATTTCAGCATCAATGCTGCAAAGGACAAAGAAATGAGTGTTTGTCAATTACAAAGTTCCATATTTGCCTTCTTCATTGAAACGAAACTCCTGAACAGAGCCATATTATTCACTACAAGAAATTTTCTCCGAAGCAAGCACGGCATTTACAACTATATTCGCCCAAACACTCCACCGATTCACTTATCACCTCAAATTTGATTTCTTTCCGCTTCTCAAACAACCGGCTAGCCGACAGGCGTCCACTGTGACTGCTGACCGCATCAATTCCGGTATATTATACGAAAACATTAACGCGTCATAGTAGGTTAAAGGATCCTTCTGGGGCAGCAAAAACGGTTTATGCCCCACCCCTTCCGAATCAACATAGCCAATAAAAAGACGTGTATAAAGTCCATCAATCCGCCTGCTGCTGAACACCATCCAACGACCATTACCGCTCCAAGAATGATAGCTCTCCGCCTCTTCCGAATTGAAAACATCCAAAGGATATTTTCTGGAAGTAAGCAAATCAAGCATATACAGGTCAGCTTCCTTATGCCAAATAGAAAAATTACCAAAATCATGAAGTGTAAAAGCCAAGAAACGTCCGTCAGGAGACAAACGCGGAAAAGAAACACTTTGTCCTTCCATACGCGCGTTGTAAAGCGTGTCGACAACTTCTCCCAAACGTTCGTTTTGGAAATCGAACGCTATCCGGCAAAGACTGTATTTCACTTGCCTGCAATTCTGGGGCAGCGAATCGACCGCAACCGCTGAACAAAAATATAAAAAATGCCCATCCGGTGAAAAAGTCGGAAATGTTTCAAAAGCACAAGTAGATCGTAACAAAGGAGAAGTCATTATTTTATGATCTTTCACACTATATATCACCACATCCGAGGCTGTATCATAGACCTCCACCCTATCGGGATCATGGCTATAGAAATTTTGGCGAGTCTTGTTCATGGAAAAAGCAATATAATCACCCGAAGGATGCCAATACGGATAAACAAAAGAACCCATTTGCTCTGTTTGCACATCTAGCTTTTCAACCAAACCGTCCTGCAGAATCAACGTACCAGCCAAATCCGCACGCGCATGGAACATCATACGTGACGGATCACGCTCACAATAGGCATGACAGTTCACGCAATTACCTTTTGTCAGACGATTTTCCAAAATAGGACGTTGTTCATAATCAGAAAGGTCACGCTGGTAGATTCCCATTTCCCTCCAACCTTCGTATCCAGGAGGAACTAATCGATAAGAAAGATAAGAATCTATTGAATCTGGGGCTATATAGATTGAAAAAGAGCGGTAACGCTTCCACTGATCCGACTGATACGCTAAAACAGTCAGACGAAGCGAGTCACCAGCGTATCGACCCATCCAATCCTTCCAATCGGAAACCGGAAATGAAAAAAGCCCTCGTCTGCCCTCCATCTGCATCAGCTCATGCCCTGCCACTTCAACGACCAACCGGCAAGGTTCATTCCCTAAATAGGAGAAATTCAATGGGGCGATATTCATCGGAACCGTCACACCCTTATAATCCGGAAATATATCAGGGTCAGCCTCCAACACTCCTTGTATTTGTACGGGTCTGTTTCCACTACAGGCTCCAAACAACAGTCCTGCAAGCAGACATATCATCCAATTAATCTTTGTTTCCATCATCCAATCTCAGCAAAAAGTAAATAATACCAAAATGTATGCTTGAAACCATCCAACAAGGAACGAGGAGCTCCTTGTCGTACTTGTTCATATCCTTTCTTAAACTGCACAAACCGATCCAATGTGGACGATTCGACACCATGTGCCTTGCAGTATTCCCAATCAACCTGTTGGTAAGCGGATAACTGCTCATTCGAGATACCATGTCGGAGAGCATAGTCCTCCTCCAATGTATGATAATAATCTGAAAAGAAAAGCAGGGCCTCCTGTACCGGTTCGGCCAAATACTGAAGAGCCGGAGTTCCATAATAAGTATCGACGAACGATTGCACATGATTAAAGTCTTTCGCCAAAAGCAAATAAGCAAGTGCATATTGCATCGCATTTGAATTCGCAGGATTAACCGCTACGATTTTATAAAAATCGTCCATAGGAGACGCCAAAAGAACAAATGAATCATCCAAGGGGAAAGAGGCACGTCCAGTGCCTAAAGAAGGATCTTGCTCCACAGCTTCATCATCAAACAAAAAACGACGTTGAGCAGTGGCCCAACCGGCATAATGCACTGTTTTTTCCAACAAGGTTATATACTTCAACGCAACCAGATAATTCCCTCGCATCAGTTCAATCCGCACCAACATCTGAAGCATGGTCGGATTATATCCATTCAACGCGAATAAAGAGTTAAAAGCCACATTCTGAGCAGCAGCTATATTTCCCATCGCAAACCACAAATGAGCCAAACGGACATCGGCTGATTTATTATTCGGGATATAAACAAGCGATTGCGGACCATATTGAGGATAAGTAAACAAATGGTCAAGCAGCACTCCCTGCTCTGCCAAAGAGAGATTCAAATAATTCGCATCATGATAGTGCATAATACGCTTAGAAGCTTCCCGTTGCAGATCTTTCCATTGTTTCATAACAGTATAATATTCATATCGATATTGTTCAAAAGAAACTCGAACCTGATTCATCCTCCGATCCTGCAAGAAGAAAAAAAGTCCTATTTCGCTTGTCAAAAGCAACAAGAAAACAATCCTTTGCAACCATTTACCATGCAACAGCGACATTCGCCCCACCACAACCCCAAACGGAAGAAGCAACAGTGCCACCCAACTGATATGATGGAAAACAGGCATTTCTAATGTCCATTCATAATAATTGGCAGAAGTACATCCTCGTTCCATTTGAGCCATCACGCCGCTGCGCACAGCTCCCCAAGCCAATAACAATGTAAATGGAACATAAGACAGCGAACAAAGACTTTTTTTGCTCTTTCCAGCCAAATCACAGCAAAAGGCACAACATGCGAACAAAGAGGCAACCGCTCCTGCCAACCCAAACAGAATAAACGCAATCGCCCCCCCCAGACACAATCGCATTCGCAAAGTTTCTCTGGCTGTAGACAAATAAAGATAAAGGCCAACCATAGCCATAGCATAGGCAATCAGCCCTTCATAAAAAAAGCAAGGATCAAACAAAGACAAAATCAAAGTCCCCGCCGGACAAAACGCAAGAGGGGCCAAAAACCATTTTCCTCCCAACTTACGCAAAATCCCCATACTTGCCAAGATGATAGAAAGAAGCAAAAGCGCAGTCAAAGAGACACTCCAAACAGTTGAATAAAAAAACTGGACAAGAAAACGGGACAAGCAAAGTGCCACCCCACCTGGCTGCAAAAGCAGGCCCGATACATAATCGGAATCAAAAAGAAATAATTGTTGCTGTTCCCGATTAAAAAAAGCATACTGAAAAGTTTCTTTTAGATACAGGCTCAGCAAGAACAAACCTATTGCAATAAATCCTATCCTTCCAACAATTATTTTTTTTCGCTTCATTTTCTAATATTTTTAACAGGGAGAACGAGTCCCAAAGAAAAACATACCGATATTCCAAAAACTCTTTTTTCCTATTCTTTATCCACAACATCCACATATACATCTCCCACTTGTATTCACTTTTCCGATGTTCAACATAAACAAGAAAGGGCAGCATTTTTACCACCCTTTCTTTTCTAATATTATTATTTTCCAATTTATTAATATCCAGTATTCTGCGGATATTCAATACCTGTATTAGACTGAATTACCTGCGTCGGAATCGGATACTGATAATTATACGGATGGAAGTTGGAAATATACCGTTTTTCTACTGGATCCCATTCGCGCGGTTGATTAGAACCAGACAAGTTTTCATACCCGAAAGCATATTTGCGAGCGCGATCATACATCGTATTACCCGTCGTTTCATCCTGAATCGGATGACAATCGCTAATATACGTTGCATTCGGATTGACAGATAAACGATTCAACGTGATCCAACGGTTTTCCTCTCCCAACAACTCACGAGCACGTTCATCCAAAATATAGTCAATATCGATATCGGCAGCTGTACAATAAGATGCATTAGCACGATCACGCAATACATTGATATCAGCAGCAGCTTTCGACTTTTCTCCCAATGCCAAATAAGCTTCTGCACGAATCAGATAAGTTTCAGCTATACGCAACATATACCAATCACAGTCATAGGCTTTGTTGTCACCGTTCGGATGTCTGTCATCAGAAAATTTCCAAAAACGAGGGAAAATTTCAACTGTATCAGAAGCCGTAATAGCATAAGCCGCCTCATCGGCCGTGCCTCTAGCCTTTTCTGCCCGTGCATAAGCAGCAGCTTTTTCATCCAGCCAACGCGTTCCCCCCGGCGTATACCAGTTTCGCTGAATCATGACCTCAGAACCACGAAAATCTACCTTACCATTTTTGCAAGACTCTTCCCATAAACGATCCCGTACATAATAGGTTGGAATAATACCGGTTCCTTGATAAGCCACATTCCCCCCCATCGAGTCACGGGCAATATTCGCTTCATAGCGATCTTTCGCACTCGGTACATTCGATTTCGCACTACCCATAATACCTGGTTGAAAACAAGCCACATTGTCACCCCATAAATATATCTGAGTTCCATTTGACAAAGTGCGTTTTTTCGTATCATTCCGAACAGTCGTAGACATCCAAACCGACTCGATATTATTGGCATTAATACGCCACCATTCATTACCGCCGCCACCGGTAGAGTAAGTTCCATAATTATATTGGCAAACCCAAATAGCTTCTTTGTTATCTGTTGAGTTCTGGTTGCCACCTTCACGGAAAAGATCCCAATAAGCACCAGCGGGAGCAGCCAATGAATTACCATAACGATCGGTGGCCTCTCCAGCACGAGAACCAAAACGAGTCGTCATCAAGTGATAATCTCCGTCCGTACCATCGATAACACGAGTAGAGGCAGCCACAGCATTATCAAAATCCCCTAATGCTAAACTAATTTCCGCCAAATAATGATCAGCGGCAGCTCGTGTAAGCTTGCCCGGTTTAGAGGCTGTCTTTGGCAGATTAACTGCAGCATATTCAAAATCCTTCTTACAGAATTCCCATACAGTTTGACGATTACTTGGTGTATATCCCGTAGTAATTTCTGTCGCATGGTGTTCCAGAATAGGCACATTGCCATACATACCGGCCAATACACGATACGCCCATCCCCTGAAAAATACAGCCTCTGCACGGATAGCCAGTTTCTTCTCTTCAGAAGAATATTGGATATTAACACGTTCGTCTATCATATCAATGACAGTATTGGCCCGGTTGATCAACTTGAACAAATTATCATACCAATGACGTGTATATCCACTTTCAGAAGTCAATGTATTCCAATTTGAAAAATGATCATTTCCTCCTTTTTGACTATATGTGTCCAATCCGATTCCCCCAATCATCCAAGAGTGAGATCCATGCGTCTGCCCCATCATCAAAGACTGGATCTGGCGATAACAACCGTTAAGAGCCAATTCCATATCTGATTCTGATTGATAAAATGTCTGGTCATCGAATTTATAAGAATGCTCTTCCAAAAATTCATCTTGGCTTAAACACCCGGTCAAACCGGTTGCCAATGCTGTACTAACAGCTACTACAAAAAAATATCTCGTGAGTTTCATACGTAATTCTTTTTTATTTACTATTAGAATGTCAAGTTAATGCCGGCTGTGAATGTACGATAGGTACCTTTACTACCCATACTGCTGGATGTAGGGCCACCCGCAATCGTACCCCCATCTTCAGGATCCAAACCTGTCCAGCCTGTGATTGTAAACAAATCTGTACCGGAGACATACAAACGAAGGCCTTCGATTCCATAAGGTTTAATCAATTTTTGATCAAAATTATAAGAGAATACCAAGTCTTTCAATTTTAAGAAGGAACGCGGACTCCAGTACTGATAGTTCAAAGAGTTATTGTATCCATAACGAGGATAATCGTTGGTATGATTTGTCGGGGTCCAAGGATCAACTGCATCCAGCTGGGCACCACTACCACCTATACTGTAAGCGTGCGGATTATAGCCTAAGAAATGAGTATCATTGCCCTGCATCCAACGAAAGTTGAAATACAAAGAGAAGTTTTTATAACTCAATGTGTTCCCTAAATTAATTGTGAACAACGGGTCCATTGATCCCAAATACTGACGATCATTGGCATCAATCTTGCCATCCTCATTAAAATCTTCGAACTTCAAATCACCAGGAACCGCATTCGGCATGATCTTATTACCATCCTTGTCCACATAATTATCAACTTCTTCCTGACTCTGGAAAACCCCAACTTTCTTCAAATCATATGCTGCACCGATCGGTTTGCCGATAATTAAAGCATAGTAACTATCAAAACCGTAGGCAACCGCATTGGCCACATCATCCGCTTCTTCACCTTTGTAGTTCTTACCATACAAGCTCTTGATTTCGTTACGGTTCAAATCAAATACCACATTAGTTTCCCACCGGAACTTTTCCTTACCATCACCATCAATATTCACAGAATTCAATGTGATTTCAATACCTTTATTCGTCACTTTACCAGCATTTGCTTTAGCAGTCTGGAAACCGGTAGGATACGGAACAGAACGATCCATCAACATATCGGTCGTTTTACCCGCATATACATCAACGGCACCTCCCAAACGACCGGCCAATACATTGTAATCAATACCTACATTAAACTTTTCAACAGTCGCCCATGTTAAAGAACGGTTCGGCAAGGAAGAAGGAACCAGTCCGAAAGCACTACCGGAAGCAGAATCTCCAAACCAAGTATAAGTGGTTCCAACCGAACCAATCGTCGCATACGGAGAAACGGAGCGACTACCGTTCTGTCCCCAAGAGAAACGGAGCTTCAGATAATCCAACCAATCCGCGTTGTCTTTGACAAAATTTTCGTTACTCAACACCCAAGCTGCAGAGGCACCATAGAAGTTACCCCACTTGTTACCAGCAGAGAAGGCTGAATAACCATCACGGCGAAACGTGAAATTCGCATAGTAAGTACTTTTATAATTGTAATTAACACGAGTCAATATACCTATGGCAGAACTACTTGTACGTTCACGGCGAATTGTACGTGTATTAGCCAAGTCCTGTTTATAAACCCCTAACGTAGTTGGAACAGAAAATCCCTTAAAATCGGTACGGAGCAATTCGCTGTTGGATGCTTCACGTGTATAACCAATCATGGCATCCACATGATGGTTTTTAAAATCACGCGTATATGTAAAGATGTTATCTACGTTCCAGGTAGAAGAAAGTTGTGTATAGGAATAACCTTCAACATTCACCCCAAATTTATCCGGATTGTCCATATCAGCAGTATTGTCCGTATTCACCCAAATACGAGGATCATTAAAAACATCACGCATAGCTGAATTACGGCGGGCATTCAATGAAATACGATAAGACAACCCTTGTAGAAATGGAAAATCTACCTGTGCATACGCAACACCATTGATGTTATAATTACGCTTCTGATCATCTGTCCACAAATGAGAGTCACCAGCACCAGATCCCCAAAACGGACTGGCAGAATTGCCGTCAGGTCTGGAATTCGGCCAATTCTCGTACCCCGGCTGACGCGCATGCGTATAAGAATAGGGTGTCATCCAAGTGGCGTTCTGAATACGAGCAGGAACTCCCCATTCTTTAGCACCTAAATAATTCCCCTTCAAACCAATTTTCAACCATTCCTTTGCCTGAATATCCAACTTGGTCATGATGTTATATTTTTCATAATCATCCCCTTTACGAATACCCTTTTGGCGCGTATAATCACCTGAAATATAATAGTTCACAATTTTTGAACGACCGGAAACACTCACGTCATACTTTTGGCCAAAACCGGTACGTGAGATTTCATCCAGCCAGTCTGTATAAACACCCTCATTATAAGCATCATACTCAACCGTATTCATCAACTGAGCTCTATCAAAATCAGATGACCAGACAGCATCAGAAGGAATACTACCGCCTGCCTGTTTTGCATAGAAACGGTTGCGGAAGAATTTTTCTTCATCCGTCACCATTTTCGGCATACGAGACCAACCGGAAAAGTTCCAACTCGAGTTCACATTGATTACCGGCCTTTCGCTCAATCCTCTTTTAGTCGTAATAATGATCACACCATTAGCAGCACGTGAACCGTAAATTGCCGCAGCAGAAGCATCTTTCAGCACGTCTACACTCTGAATGTCATTCGTATTGATTTCATTGATTGAACCAAAACTAATCACGCCATCGACTATCAACAACGGCTGATTGACACTTTGCTGGCCAGCTGAAACATCAGCAGGAATTGCATTCTTACCACGGATATTCAGACTACTGAAGTTATCTCCCCCCGCACTATTGGTAGGAGAGTAACGGAAACCTGCCACTTTACTAGATAAGGACCCCATTACGTTCGGATTTGGCAGAGCAGCAAGTTCATCTGTCATCTGCACATTTGAAATTGCGCCGGAAAGATCTTTTTTCCGAGCCGTTCCATAACCGATAACAACAACTTCTTCCAGTTGCTCGGTATCTTCTTCTAATTTGACATTAATAAACGTCTGATTTCCCACTTTCACCTCTTGGGACCTAAAACCGATAAACGAAAAAACCAATACGGCATCTTTTCCACCTGGAATACTTGATAAAGTAAACGTACCATCAGCACCTGTCATCGTACCGACCATCGTTCCTTTAATTGCAATATTAACACCAGGCATTTCTATTCCACCTGCATCAACTACTTTCCCTGAAACAGAGACTTGGGCAAACATCTGCAATCCTATACAGGATAGAAGACCCAAAAACAATAGAATCCGACTCTTCATAATTACTATCATTAAAGTTAAACATTATTTGCAAATATTCATTTTAAAAAAAAAACAAAACCATAAAGAATGGTATTTTTATACAGTTTTTTGACCATTCGAATAAATCAAACTTCTATGACTTTCCTTAGAAAAAATCTTTTTTGTCATTTGTTATTTTTTTTGACATAAATCCTTTCTTTTTTGACACCACATCCATTTTCTTATCTTAGTGAGATAAGGAAATAATATTTTATAACAAATTATTTTTCAACTATATATATATCATTCACCTCTTAAATGTTATTATTGAGTTTATCTTTTCACGTCTATTTTTAAACAAAAGAGAAGAATCCTTTTTATTATCTTTGTTTCATCGTTAACTAAATTTTATATTTTAATACAATAACACTAAAAACATATCTTATGATGAACAAAATCCTACTCTTTTTAGCAATTGGGTTTGCAACAGGAATGCTTTCTTGCTCACAACAGACATTGGAAAAAACAGATAGTCTTCCTCAAACCTATACGATTAGCCAAGAAAGGCTATTAGACAAAATCAAAGGTGGCTGGGCTGGACAAACGATCGGCGTAGCATACGGAGGTCCGACTGAATTCCGTTATCGAAGCGCCATGATTCAAGACTACGTCCCGATTAGCTATGCAGATGGGTGTATCAAGAACTATTTCAAGCATGCTCCCGGATTGTTTGATGACATCTATATGGATTTGACATTCGTAGAGGTCTTCGACCGTTTGGGAATAGACGCTCCAGTCGACTCTTTCGCACATGCATTTGCTCACGCAGACTATGGACTTTGGCACGCCAATCAGGCAGCACGCTACAACATTTTAAACGGCATTATGCCTCCTGCTTCCGGACATTGGCTGAATAACCCACATGCCGATGATATCGATTACCAAATCGAAGCCGATTTTGCCGGCTTAATGACACCAGGTATGCCAAATACAGCTTCCGAAATATCAGACAAAATCGGTCATATCATGAATTATGGCGATGGATGGTATGGTGGAGTCTACATTGGTGCCATGTATTCGCTTGCTTTCATTTCCGATGACATTAACATAGTAGTCCAAGAAGCCTTGAAAACCATTCCAGAAAACAGCCGCTTCCACCAGTGTATGAACGATGTAATCCAATGGCATCGACAATATCCAAACGACTGGAAACAAACATGGGCTGAATGTGAAAAAAAATGGAATCAGGATATCGGCTGTCCTGAAGGGACTTTACTTCCATACAATATTGATGCCGTCATCAATTGCGCATACGTAGTTATGGGATTGCTGTACGGAGAGGGTGATTTTTATAAAACTATGGATATCTCAACACGCTGCGGACAAGACTCCGACTGCAATCCAGCATCTGCAGCAGGCATTCTGGCCACTATACAAGGATATAGCCAGATTCCCGAATACTGGATGAAAAACTTGCGTGAAGTAGAGAACCTCAATTTTGCCTATACAGATATGTCTTTAAACCAGACCTACCAAACCTCTTTCAAACATGCATTGCAGATGATCAAACGCAACGGTGGCAGCATCAGTGGAGACAATATTACTATTGTCTGCCAGACACCTGTTCCAGTCCGTTTTGAACAAGCATTCGAAGGCATGTTCCCAATTGGCCGTCAGGAAATCCGGAAGGAACTAAGACACCTCGGCTCATTTACTTTCGAAGGGACAGGTATCGTTTTCACGGGCTACATCCGGGGAGCTAAAAACTATGTTGCTCAAGTAGAAATGTATGTTGACGGAAAAATCATTGAAAGGGCTGTTCTACCAACCGGGAAAAATCATCGTGTAGACCTGTTCTGGAAATATCAGTTGCCAGAAGGAAAACATATCGTTACATTCAAATGGCTGAATCCCGATTCCAATGCTCAAATCCACTGTAATGACGCTCTTATCTACTCTAACAGACCGCTCCCGATTCCTCATCAATAAAGGGAACAAACTAAAACTGAGGACAGGCGGATATTAAATAAAAAAGTTATTCTGAGATTTATGCAAATAGATAAAAAATACTAAAAACAAAAAAAAATGAATGTAGACTACAATAAACACAACATTGTCAAATACTTAGCAAACAATAAAGATAAAGACATATGGAAAATGTCGGTGAGCAGTATAGGATTCCAATCCACCAAGTTTCTAGACAGCTATCCTCCAAAAGGCCATCCATTCGGATACACCTTCAATCCCGAACGAGGACGAATCTTAGACGAATTCTCCTTAATCTATATTACAAAAGGGAGAGGTACATTTCAGTCCGGCAACTGTTCCGAAAAAAAAATAACTAAAGGAGATGTTTTCCTTTTGTTTCCCAGAGAATGGCATACATACCGACCGGCAAAAGACATCGGATGGAATGAATATTTTGTAACTTTCCAAGGAGAATATTTTAATAAATTACTCAATAAGATTTTCCAACCTAATGATCCCATTATCCACATCGGCATAAACGAACAAATAGTCAAGCATTTTCAAGAAATGCTTGACTGTGCCTTGGCACAGTCACCCGGATTTCAAGCTGTCATGGCGGGAATTATGATGCATATGATCGGCGATATCTATTCGATCAACAAAAACTATGATTGTGAACCAGCTTCTCTGCAGAAGATACAGGAGGCATGCGTACTGATTCTAGAAAACATTTACGACAAATTAACACCGGAAGACATTGCCGAATCCATCAACATGAGCTATTCCAATCTCAGGAAATCATTCAAGCGATACACCGGAATCACCATCCATCAATACATTTTACAACAAAAAATTAGTAATATCAAAAAATTACTGGACAATACGGAAATGTCGGTCCAAGACATTGCAATGAAGTTAAATTTCGGGTCGGCCAACTACTTCTCGTGCTTTTTCAAGAGTAAAACAGGTATAAGCCCACTTTCCTACCGGAAAAAATTCGAAAAGTTGCAGGAAAAAGCCCCAAAGGCTCTGTATTAAAAGGGGACATTCAGTAAACAAACCATTTTATTTTAGCTCATTGACTGAATATCCCGAATTATATCATTCCCTTCATCTGTAATAACGTGAATGCGAAATATTCCGCTATACAGGTAAAGGAATGCAGGATTATTTTTCAAAAACTTTTGTTGGAGGATGCGATCTCTCCGGCAATCAATTCATATCCTCTGTTATTCGGATGGAGGCCGTCACCGATAAACAGGCTTTCGTCTATTTTGCCGTCTTGCAGCAATAGGGCAGTTCCCGGATTGGCAAATTCGTAACCTTCCGTTTCCACCATCTCCTTAATATCGAAGTTAATGTTCCTTACCCATTGTTCCTGATTACGGCGGGGAAGGATGCCGATCACTTTGACGGAGGCTTCCGGTTGTCGCTGACGGATGGCGGAAAGGAGGAAGCGGAGACCTTCGACGATATCCCTGTCGCTGTTCAGGCCACAGTTGTTCGTGCCGATCATCAAGACGACTTTTCCTGCTTTGTAGCCGTCCAGTTCTCCGTGGTATACACGCCAAAGCACATTTTCGATGCGATCCCATCCGCAGCCTAGGTTCTGGAAACCGGCAGGTCTCATGACCTTTTCCCAGGCCTCTCGTCCGTTCTTGTTGCGGTGTTCTGGTTCGCCACCCCAATAGTGGGTGATCGAATTGCCTAAGATTACAGCTTTAGGCGGATGGTTGCGTACCTGCTCCAGAAAAGCGCGGTGACGAGCCTGCCATTCATACATGTTCGGTTCCCGGCGTTGGGTGACGGGAATGGTTGTTGTCAGGCTGCCTAAAGGAATATGCAGGATTTCCCGGACCTTTCTTTCTACAGCTGCCGCCTGTTGCTGCATTCCGAAGTCGGACGGGTGCACATAGTCAACCCAACCACCGGATGGTATGTTCAGGTCTTCGCGGGACAAATAATATACATCTTTAATTCCTTCGGACTGAATCTGCTCGTATGCTTTACGGGAAGCACGGTTAACCTGGGTGATTTCGTTGTATTTTATTGAATCCATATACATATTGCTATAGCCTCCGTGTTCGATCAGCAAGATGGGCAGTAAAATAGAATCTTGTACCAGGATATTTCTTTTCGACTGTAATCGGTTCTATTTTGATACTTCCTGCGTCAAATGACACCCCATCTTCATGGCATACGATACCCAGGATTTCTTGGAATACACGAGCCAGGAAATCCCAGCCACAACTGATCCTGTCCGCCATAAACCCACATCAACCGTAGGACGAGCCTCAAGTCCATTCATGGCATAAAGCAAAGAACCGCCTTTCAACAAGAATTTGTCCTTGTACTGGCTTACAGAAGCCCTGCAAAGCAGTCTCTCGTTGAAGTATCTTGCCAGAAGATACCATGTATTTATAGCCTGTCTCATTCATGAGGTTGAGCAAGCGTGTCTTTACAGACTTGTCATAGTTTTTCTTTCCCATTATCTTATTCTATTGCGATTTCGAGATAATTTTTCAACGTGTTAAACACTCTTAGGCGCTTGGCGTAATCCTGCAAACGGGCGAGATTACGGTTCGGCTTTTTCAGATAAGTACGTATTACTTCCGCGCAAACGTCCAGACCAATCTTGTTCCGATACTTCACCGCATCACAAACACTTCGTTCCATATCAGTAATATGAACTTTATATCCCGATATATCCGCATCCATAATCCCAAACTCCAAGTTCTCTTTTTTCCAATAATAAAGTTCTATAGGCAGGGCGTGTGGAAGCACTACTTTCCTTTTATTGGCAATGGCTATGCAAAAAGCAGGCGGGACTGTCGTAGACAGTTGATGATATGTCCAGGCATTGTACAGGCATAAACACCATTCGGTATTATCCTCTCCACGTCTATCATCGTGTTTAGCAATGCCTCAGGAGCAGCATATACCCCATGACGCAATCTTATCAAATCGCCACGTTCTTTAGCTCGCAACACCTGTTTATATTCCGACAGGTGAGATATATCCGTTGTGGATATAGTCCCTCCGAGAGACGCAACTTTATTAATTATATCATTCATATAATCCACCTTAGAAGTTCTTTTCACACTACAAAAATACGATTATTTTCCGAATAACAGGCAATATTCTACGGTTAATTCACAAAAAACACCGTATAATACTACCGGTATCCATTTTTCATATAAATCATATCTATAGAAGAAGCCCTGTGCCATCTGATGATTTCTGATGACATCTGATGCCATTGCTTTTCATGTTTTAGAGATAAAGCGGTTCTTTGCCCAAATCCATGAAAATGAGATGTTATGAACATACAGGAAGCAAAGGACATCAGACTTGTTGATTTTTTAGCTGGATTCGGATATGAACCGGTAATACAGCGTGGAAACAGCGTGTGGTACAAATCACCTTTTAGGGCGGAAAAGAAGGCCTCTTTCAAGGTAGACCTTCATAAGGAACTGTGGTATGACTTCGGACTGGCCATGAGGGTTCTGATAATCTCATTCCAATGCATTACATGTATTGCCTATTAATGGTGCTATAATTCTGATATATGATGTCTTGCGCATGGATTTGCCTCAACGAATACGAATCTGTCCTCCGATTACTTGCCAATATTCCACTGCTTGAATAATATTATTCCCAATTATAGATGTCCATAATTACTTCTTTTATATTAGCTGTTGCGCCACCTGTAAATTCTCTTTTAATATTTTACCGAGACTTTTTGCAAAGTGTTTGTATGAATTCTTTTCTTTCTCTTTATCATTATCCGATAAATTACTACTATCAATTTCAGAGTGTACAAAACTGACAATACTATCAATTGCATTATCTACGGTTTTGCTGCTAATTTTTGATTTATATCCCAATGCATTTATAACACATATATTTACCAGCTCCAATATCTCCGGCGATTTAATAGCTGCTTTTATTCGCTCTGCCATTAGTTTTGCACCTTTATCTTGTGATTCTGACAAGATGTCAAGAAAGATATCAGCTAATGTTATTTCCCTATTCTCCATAATCTTCAAATTACAAACTTTCCAGCAGTTCTATCATTTTATAGATGGTAGTTGATGGATTATTATATGTATCCAGCATCTTGGCTCTTGCCGTTGCTTCTGATGTTTTTTCAGACAGTTGCTGTTTCTCATTTAATGCCAAAGTTCCCTTTGTGTAGTGTTCAAGATGTCTTTTCAGTTTCTTGATGCAGACGTTTTGCGTTAGTTCGGCATGACACTTCTCAAAGTGCAGCAAATACCACAACTCAATACATGGATTCGACACCATCAATATCGCATCTGGAATACTTAGCAGGTGTTCCAGCATTCCGTCCACATCTAGGTCAAACATTAGGAATGTTTTATCATTTTTGGTTACAACATATTCCCGTTTACAATTCTCTATATACCGAACGGATATGTTCGAATCGCTCTTTCTTGGGATAATTTGAATAGGCGCACGGTATTGTGAACGGAGGTGGCTGATATAAGCAACCTCAGACTCCCCTTCACAGAAAACAAAGAAGTTTGGCTTCATTGTTTTGCCTTTGGATTTTCTTATTTGTCGTCCCATATCAGTTTCTATTTTATAAAATTATCCGTCTGTTCGTCAATATACGGGATGGCATCAAAACGACCTTGCAGATATGCCTTTTCTGCATCCAGCCCGTCACGGAAATCTTTGTAATCAAACAGCGAATACAAATCCGAGGACCCGTCATCCCGTTTGTTAACAAAATATATCTGATCCTTACGTAACTTGTTGGTATTAAGCAGGTATGTATTGTGTGTAGTATATATCAACTGCGCCGATTCGCTTTTATTGAACAAACCGATAATATATTCTACCAGTTTTATATGCAGCTGCGTTTCGATTTCATCTATCAACAAGATTTTATTATTCTTGACGATATCCAGGATTGTCAGCATCATATTGAATAAACGCTGTGTTCCATCAGACTCTTCTGCAAAAAAGTTGAAAGGAACATCCGGGTTATTTCTGTGATAGGTCGTAATGACCAGCTGTGGTTTCTGAATATCTTCTACCGACAATATTTGATTGTCTGCAGGGTCAATCACTGCAGTCGAAAATACTTTATTCTCGTGCCTGCTGTCGATTTTGACAATGTCGCTATCAGCAATTCGCAGCACATTAAGGAACTGTTCTTTGTTCTCATTCAACAAGCGCTCGACAGAGAACGAATTATATCCGAAATAATTCAAAATAAAACGCTCATTGAAATATCGAAAAACATCTTTTGCTGTATCTCGATCCATCTGACTGGCGCGTGACACGAAAAGCGTTTTTTTGGATGTATTGGCAGCAACATCCATAGGGCGGCGAATCACCGAGCGGAATTCATAGATATTCTTTTTGTCGGGTCCCTTTGTTTCATCACGGGAAAATACCAGTGAACGACGGCCATTCGGATAATAGTAAAGTGCCTCTTTCAGTATCTCAACTTTATTGAGTTCAAAAGAATATTCATATTCGATACCTTCAAGGAGGAAGCGAATGAAGAATGTACTTGGCTTGCCAATGCCTCCGAATTTGAACGGAGTAAAGGCAAATATCGTATTCTCATTGTAATTATGAGATGAGAATATCATTCCCACACAAGCGCGAATAGCCTTGATAAGGCTGCTCTTTCCTGACGCATTTGCACCATAAATGGCAACAGTTTTAAGCAACCGCTCATCACCGCATACAAATGTATTTTCTTCAAGCTCCTTTGCCTTTTTTGTCTGTATGCTTGCTGCCTGCATATCCAGTACCACCTCATCTTTAATTGAGAAGAAGTTGCTCAAACGAATTTCAAGTATCATTTCATCCCTTAAATTTGTAATTGTTTTGCAAATATAGCAAATTAAATGACAAAATCATAATTCGGACAATTTTTAATAGATTAGAGGTAGCCTGCATAAAGTATTGTTATATAGGGGGCATTCGACAAGCCAAAGAATGATGTTTCTATATCTGTGTGTTCATTCACTACTTGCAACTCATAAACCTTTTTGGTTAACGCAATATGACACACTTACAGTGGTTTAACTTTATCTGCCAGTTGCATGGTTGATACGTATTTATCCGCTATACAGCCCGATTGCCAATACCCCGACTGGCATTTGTCATAGGGAGCACTGTTCATACAAGCAGCAAGTTGAAACATGAAAGATTGTCCGAAACGATACAAAAATAGTATGTTCAACGTCTTGAGAACTGCCGTCAGACTATCACAGAAATTACTAGTTATTCGACTCTTTTCATTTGGAACTATTTCGTTTGGATAATTCTCTTCAATTTCTCGTTCTATTCTTGATAAGACTGCCTGTTTGTGAATTTGTCACAATTGGCACCATGTTTTTTAATGAATTCGCAAAGATTCTTGTTTTTACAACTGGAAGATCATATCCTCTAAAAAATGTGATATTACCCCAAGTTGTCATCAAAAAAGTGTATTATATACTGGTTTTCATCCTCGAAAAAATGTATCTTTGCAAAAGACAAGTGAATAATTCTTATTTTACACAAACTTCATCCACAAATAAAAATGTGGGATTGCCGGGCCACATATGCCAGGCCGGTAATTTCGGTGTAACTCTAGCAATAATCCGTACATAACGGGTTTCCACCACAGAGAAAGAAAGCGTATGCGGGTAAATACCGTCTTTATCTTCCTTGTCTAAAACCGGATAAGAGGCCGAAGCAAGTTTTCGGTACTCTTTTCCATCTTCAGAACACCATACTTCCAGCCCGGTGGCATCCATTACGGCTGCTCCTTTTGAGACGTTGACAGTCAGCGATACCGAAGAGACAGGTGTCGACTTTTGTAGGTCGATGGTCAGATCCATATCTTTCAGGAAGCCGAGCCAACGGCCGGTGTTATAGTTCTGATTACCCTGTAATCCGTCAGTCAGCGTGCTTACCCCGTTGAAAGTATAGTTCTCATGTGGTGCATTGGCCAGCCAGGAAGGTTTGAAAGTTGCTTTGTTTACATGGATATGTTCCTCAAATACACTACTGGTATCCTCAGTCGTAACAATAACGGCTTTCAGTTTGGTGTCTTCCCGTATTATCAATGGTTCCGTATAGATCAGGGAAGCTGTATCCGGTTGACTTCCGTCTGTCGTATAGTAGATCGGGCGGTTACCGATAGTGGAAAGGGAAATCTCAAGCGCGTCTTGCAACGTGTCTGTCCGGAAGTTCTCGGTTATTTGAAAAACATGTTCCGAATAAGTATAATGAGATTTGTCATATACAGTTATCAAACGATACAAACGATCCATAAAAGCGTCGAAATCGTGTTGTTCAGGATCAGCCCAGCCTAATTCGCTTAACGCGGCCAGACGTGGAAGGATTAGGTACTCAGCCCGTTCCGGGGTATCAATTCGCTCCGACCATAGACAGGCCTGTACACCGATGATATGCTTGGCGGCAGCTTCCGATAATGTATCCGGACAGATTTTGAAATCATAGACACGGCGAACCCCCCGGTTACCACCCAGTTCCAATAACTGGCGGCCACTGAAATAAGTAATACCCGCTGGGGTCATAATGACATCATGTTGCATTTCAGCCGCTTTGATACCATTTTCCGTACCTCTCCATGACATGACGGTCGCATTGGGAGCCAACCCTCCTTCCAATATTTCATCCCAGCCGATAATCTGACGTCCTTTGCTGTTGACGAACCTCTCCACTTCTGTCATAAAATAACTCTGGAGTTTGTCTTCCGCTTTATGTTCTTTCGTATCTTTCCATCCGTTATTGTGGATCAATGCCTGGCATTTCGGGCATTGTTGCCAGCGGTCACGTGGACATTCGTCGCCTCCTACATGAATGTAATGGGAAGGGAAAAGCTCAATAATTTCCGATAACACATCTTTCGCAAAACGAAGCGATTGCTCATTGCCAACACATAATACCTCCTTATGGACACCATACGTAGTAGCCACTTCGTAGGGGCCTCCTGTGCATCCTAGATCCGGATAGGCAGCAAGCGCGGAGGTGATGTGTCCCGGCAGATCGATCTCCGGAATAACGGTGATATAACGTTCTGCCGCATATTCGATGATGTCCTTTACTTCCTCCTGCGTATAAAAACCACCGTATGGTTTTCCGTCGAATTTCCCGGGACCGTCATTCAGTAACGACTCTTTCCGTTTGGAACCAATTTCGGTCAACTTCGGGTATTTTTTAATTTCGATACGCCACCCCTGGTCATCAGTCAGGTGCCAATGGAAGGTATTCAGGTTATGGAGAGCGATAATGTCAATGTATTTCTTGATGAAATCAGTCGAGAAGAAATGGCGGCCTACGTCGAGATGCATTCCCCGGTAGCGGTATTCCGGCTCGTCTAGAATCTGTACGGCCGGAAAACTTATCTCCTTTTGTCCCGTCACGGGGAGTGATTTTCGAAGTGTCTGTATACCATAAAATATACCGGCTTCCGAACTCCCCGTGATGGTAATGTCTCTCTTGCCGACTTTTAGCCGGTAGCCTTCCGGTGAAGATACGGCAGTACGATCTAATACGAGGCGAATGCTATTGGAAGAACCCGTATCTGCTGTTACTTCTGTTTCGATGCCTGTCATTTCGCGGATATATCCGGAAAGAAAAACCGCCGTTTGTCTCAGCTTCTCGTTTCCTTCCGGATATCCGATATGGGTGGATGTGCTCAATATAAAAGGGGCCTCTTTAGCTGGAGTGATCGACTTCGGCAGAGGTACTACCTCATAGTTGCATGTCGCGATGGCTTCTTTTTTATTGCAGGAAAGTATCCCGGCGCAAAGCAGTATTGCTGTTATATAGAATAATAGTTCTCTGTTCATAATTGGATCACGGATTTTTTAATATACACTTACTTCATCCATAAAAAACCAGACAGGATAACCTACGCCATAATGCCAGTCTGGGCATAATCCGATCCCTTTGACCTCAACTTTGATGTATCTGGCCTTGACAGGGCTATCCGACTCCGCTTTTCCTTCGACAAATTTAACCTGCAGGTCCCGGTCTTCAGCAAATGTAAACGAGCCGAAAGGTTTGTATGTCGTATTGTCCGAGGATATAGAATAGCTGACACTATGAGGCAATAAAACCCAGCCACCTAGTTGGTGGAGGAAATCCGCTTCTATCCGGGTGAAACTTTTCTCTTCGCCCAGGTCTAGAATGAAAGCACCGTCCGTCCCGTTCCATCCTACCCAGCTTTCTACATATGTTGTTCCTCCGAACAGTTCGTCGGTCAGGGCTGTTTCGCCCAATGTTTTATAACGTTCCTGAGGCGGGATGATCCAGGTGAGGGAGGCGCCGGAGGCCTTGCTTTGCTCGTTTTGCGGCAAGAATCGTTTCTTGTACAATTCACAATATTCGCCGGGTGCGTTTTTACGTTCATTCAATGACGTGACGCCGAACTGACGGGTACGCCGGTCGAATAGCCCGAGTAATTCCCTGATCTTCGTTTTATCTGTACCGACCTGTGTACGGGCGATCTCGAGTTCCGAATATTGCAGCGGGAGGCGGGATAATTGTACGCGGCGCAACAGTACGGTATCTCCAGCGACGGCTTCCTCTGCCTGGTCGAACAGTTCGTTGTATGTTTTCAGCAAAACGGGGTTCAACATGCCATTTTTATGGGATATCGGAGAATCATATATCCATAACGGTTGTCCGCCGGCCAACAGTGCGCCTTGCATGATCTTCTGGTATTGATACAGGTAAGGGGCGGCCGCTCCGTAATAACCATTCATGAAGGTACGCATCAGGGAGTCGGCGTTCTGGTATGGGTCCCACATTAATTTTCCGATCATGTAAGCCCGCATCTCAGAGAAATCCCCGCCCCGGATACCATTTACCTGCGAAAAGTGCATTGTCACATGATTTTTCTTGAATAGTTGGATATTCTTTTGCAGGATATGGAAGTTGGGGAATGGTGAGACGATATTATCGAAATTGATCCCATAATCCCATACAAATATATTGTCGGATATCTTCGACCATCCTTCCAGCGCTTTTACGAAATCACGGCCGGAGGCATTATCGGTTAACGGAACCTCACGTTTACAATCTATGTCACACAACATGATGTTGACGTTGGGTAACGGTTTCACATGCTTGGGCGGCTGCATGGAATACAGATAAGCCAATGTGGAAAATTCTTTATCAGGGAAACGTTCGGCCAGTTTATTCAGGAACCGGATCAGGTTGCCGGAAGGTGAACCTTCGTACTCGTCTACTTCTTTACAAGCCGGACAGGAACAATTCGTATTGTTACCGTCGTTCTGACTGACCGAAATCATTTTCATGTCCGGGTGAGCCTTAAAGATCGAATCTAGCTGGCGTACGGCCGCGTCGAATACTTTAGGGTTGGTCAGACACCACTGGCTGTTGTGTCCCGGACGATGCTCACCGTTGATGAATGAGTAATATTCGGGATGTTCCTTGCCAAACCGGTCGGACGGCAGAATACGGTTGAACGTGTGTACCCACATGTTTTCGATAAACATGTCTTTTGGTTCTTCCAAGCGGAACCATAGCTTATAGACCGGGTCGTCGTTGTTATAGCTGTAAGTTTGGCGATAACGGAATGCCGGTGTTTCTTCCCTGTGGATAGCGGGAAGTGTGATTGTCTGCATCGGAGTCAACGTATAGGCCTCTTTTGCAAAATAGGACACGCCCATGTATTGTTCCAATAAGGAAACTACACCATAGATGGCGCCTTTATCGCCTCCGCTGGATATTTGTAGTTGTTCGTTTGCTGTCGTTTTCAGCAAAAAACCGTCTTCTCCGGCTGAGGCTTGTTTTCCTCCAATCAGAATGTCCCCGCTTCTTGCCTTTGTATCGGCAACGATCGGAAGCGTAGCCTGGCTGATCCGTTTGACAAAGTCTTGCAGCAAGGTGGCTGCTTGCTCGTTCACTTCATTCTTCTCAACTAATACGATTCGTGAAGTGGCTTTACCATCCTTCACAAGGGTTATCTGTGCTGATACCCTGGAGGAAAGCCCAAACAGCAACATCAGCATACCCATGCATTGAATCAATTGTTTCATGGTAATTGTTTTTATTTAATGGTTTGTTTCTAAAGTCATTGGATGATTTATTGTCAGTGTTGTCTTTAACCGGATATCTTTACAAGAGCGCCCGATCATCAGACGGAAGTCACCCGGTTCGATCACGCGGTTCAACTCTTTATCCAGCATGGACAGGTCTTTCTCGTTTACAGTGAAGTGCAACTCTTTTGTTTCTCTCGGTGCCAATGATACAGGCTGGAAATGGATCAGCCGCATAATTGGTTGGGTTACGGAAGCGACCTGGTCGCGCAAATAGAGTTGTACGACTTCATTGGCTGCGTATTTCCCCGTATTTTTCACCGAAAAAGTAACATGGAAAGCTGTGCCATGTACTGCTTTCGTCACTTTTAGTCCAGAATAATCAAATTCGGAATAGCTCAATCCGTGACCGAAAGGAAAAAGCGGTTCACCGGTCAGGTTGAGGTAATCGTCGCTCCGCCCGGTCGGTTTATGACTGTAATTGAGTGGTAGCTGGGCTTCGTGGATCGGGTAAGTGATCGGCAGTTTGCCTGAGGGGTTATAATCGCCGAATAAAACATCGGCAACCGCATTGCCCCCTTCCACTCCCGGATACCAGGCATTCAGTACGGCCGGAACTTGATCCTGCCATTCAGACATGACCACGGCACTTCCACCGATCAAAACAACAACAGTGGTTTTTCCTGTTGCTGCGACTCTACGGATTAACTCTTCCTGCCGGCCAGGCAATGCCAGATAGCCTCTGTCACGGAATTCTCCCTCTTCAATACCCACGACAACGATGGCGATCTCGGATTCACGGGCAGCTTGTACGGCTTGTTCGATGGACTGGTCTTCATTTTTTGTATCCACGTCCCAAACAAACCGGATACGTGCGTTTTTTGTATTCTCATAAAACCTGATACGAATGTCATATTCTTTTCCTTTTTCAAAGGTAAAAGGAACTAATGTATGACCGAAAGAGGTTTTATATGGTTTGTCTACTAGCACTTTTCCATCAACGGTCAGCTGGTAACCGTCATTTCCCTCCAGCCCGAGCCGATATGTTCCGGAGACGGGAGATTTTAATTTCCCGTTCCATTCGACAGAAAACCAATCGACAGCCAGGCAAGAATCCGGGGCAAACAATGTCCATGAGAATTGTATGCGTTTGTCAATCCGTTTCAAATCGGGGACTCCTTCATAGGAGATATTATTGAAATAGCGCCCTTCCAGTCCCGGCAGTCCGTCTAATGTGGATAAATAATAGGTTGGGACGGTCAGATATTCCGGATTGATTCGTTTACATCCCTCTTCGTAACGGATGATAGCTCGATCGCCCAGTCTATTTTTCAATCCATCAAGAATGCTGACTTTGTCAACGCCCGGTCCGCTGTACCCTCCTAAACGGGCTTGAGCGGCATCTTGTCCGATAAGGGCGATACGTTTTACTTGTTTGGATAACGGCAAAACCCGATTTTCATTTTTCAATAACACGATTGATCTGCGAGCTGCTTCGAGAGCCAGTTTCCGGTGTGCGGAGCAGGCATTCCACTTCTCCGCCTCATTTTCGTCAATGTAGGGATGCTCGAACAGACCTAGGTGGAATTTCGCTTTTAATACTTGTCCTACAGCCCTGTCCAGCGCTTCTTCCTTAACTAAACCATCTAGGCAAGCCTGTAAGAATGGTCGGTGTTCATCGTATGTTGTCTGGAAGATGACATCCAGACCTCCATTGATTGCATCAGCTCCTGCTTCCGAGAAGTTATTGACGGTGTGATGCAACTTGTGGATGATACCGACAGCATCTGCATCCGCAATCGTAAATCCGTCGAATCCCCATTCGTTCCGGAGTTTGTCGATCAATAACCAGGGATTGGCTGTACAAGGAGTTCCGTCTAACATATTATATGCAGTCATTACAGACTGCGACTGTCCTTTTTGGAAGCAAGCCTTGAAAGGAACCAGATGCGTCTCTTCCAAAAATCGTTCCGTGAAATGGATCGGATTACTGTCTCGCCCTCCATCTCCGGAATTGGCGGCAAAGTGTTTAGGGGTGGTTATCACTCCCATTTCTTCAAAACTTCTTACAAAGTTGACACCCATGCATGCCGAAAGATATGGATCTTCTCCATAGGTCTCTTCCGTACGTCCCCAACGCACATCTGTTGCGAGATTAACCACGGGCGATAGTATTTGTCGGATACCACGTGTTTTCGTTTCCATGGCGATGGCATGGGAGACTTGGCGTACCAAGGCCGTATCGAATGTGGCGGCCAATGCGATGGATTGGGGGAACGCCGTGGCTCCACCACGAATCAATCCGTGTAAAGCCTCGTCGAATGCAATAATCGGTATGCCCAGTCGGGTTTCTTCTACGAAGTAACGTTGGATCTCATTGATTTTTTTAGCCATCTCTTTTGCTGTCAATTTCGGGTTGTATTGCAGCAATTGTTTGAGTTCCGGATTACTGGTTCCTATGGTTGAAACCTGGAATCCGAAGATACCGTGGGAAAAGCGGTCTTTCCCTTTATCCAGCTCACCAGGCATCATATATGTTTGCCAGAACTTCTCTTCGATCGTCATTCTCCCTAATAAATCCTTCACTCGTTCGTCAACCGGAAGTGCCGGATTCTTGTAAGGAGGTATTTCCTTGACCGAAGTGAAAGAACAAAGGATAATAATTGGAAATAATAGTAAATTAGTAGGTTTCATGATATTAATTATACTTATTGTACCGAGTACATATTGTTTATCGCGTGCAAAATTCAAAAAAATCAGGTATAAAAGCAAACGATCAAGAGAGAAATATATTAATAAACAGGGTATGACTGTTATGTTCGATTGTTTCGCTATCTTTTTGACAAGCACTTTTAACAAATGAATCATAATAGTTTGTTAAATAATTAGAAGTCATTTTGAAATGAATAAAATAACCTTATATTTCAATATAAAAATAATTAAGTATCAGCAAACTAAAAAATATGATGGTTAGAGTTTACAGTATCAATCAAGTTACCAATGGTTATTGAATAACTTGAATATAAGTTCCTGCGCCTCGTTAAGATCCTTACAGACAGAGAGTGCCAAGGAGCGCTTGGGATTGGGTTACGGACAAATTCGGTTGGGTTGTTGAAGCCGTACTCTGGCTAAATGAGCGCCCAAACGAATTCCTTGTCTTACCTAAGAGATGGATTGTTGAAAGATCGCTCTCTTGTTGAGGAACTCCAGAAGATTAACTATTGATTATAAATATCTGTGTGAGATGGCTGAAGTTATGTATCAACTAGCTTTCATACAGATTATGCTTAAAAATATTTCTAAGGATTTCAATCTTAAATCAGACACAAGAGTATGGTAAATAGTGACCTGTGCCAAATAAATCGGCCTTATTTTGGTAGAAAGATTGCCTTTCGTTTAGAGCGGGACCATGCATACTTGAGGTTGTTTTGGTCTCTGGATGAAACTTGTCCCAGCGGAACTAACGTGTTTTAGATACGTTCAAGATTTGATTTTCTTGGTTTCAAAAGGTAATTTGTGACAAATGTGTTGTTTTTAATAAAAAAGCACCATAAATTTAAGTATAGTTTACAAAAAAGTTGTATCTTTACATCGCATTTATGCAATAGACCATGAATGATACATTAGTTCCGCTGGAACCATGTTCATATTGTGATATAACATTACAGGAATAAATGTAATCAATCTAAACTTAAACTTAATTTTAAAACAAAAGCAAGATGACAAAGAATGAATCTAAGCTATTATCCCTTCAATGGATAGCTAAAACCTCGGCGTTCTGTTTGTTGCTTTCCGCTTTTTCTGTAAACGCGGCGATGGCCGTTCCTGCTTCCGTAGGCACGGTTGATGAGGTGATGGGCGTACAGCAGGACAAGAAGGTGACAGGTACGGTCGTAGACGAAGCGGGTATTCCCGTAATCGGTGCGAACGTGATCCAAAAAGGTACGACAAACGGCGTGATTACGGATCTAGACGGAAACTTTTCTTTGGAGATTCCCAATGGGGCGGTAATCGAGATCAGTTATATCGGTTATGCGACACAGGAGATCACGGCGAGCGGACAGACGGGCTTGCAAGTGAAACTGACGGAGGACACGCAGAAGATCGATGAGGTGGTAGTCACCGCATTGGGTATAAAACGCCAAAGCCGCTCGTTGGGTTACTCCACGACGCAAGTGGGTGGCGAGGACTTTACGATGGCCCGTGACCCGAACCTAGGTAACGCCCTTTCCGGTAAAGTGGCCGGTGTTAGCGTAGGCGGTAACTCGACCGGTACGGGTGGTTCCTCCCGTGTGATCATCCGCGGAAACGCCTCCCTGACAGGTAATAACATGCCGCTATACGTGGTGGATGGCGTGCCCTTCAGTAACCAGAACTTAGGATCGGCCGGCACATGGGGCGGTATAGATATGGGTGATGGATTGAGTAACATCAACCCGGACGATATCGAGAGCATACAGGTGTTAAAAGGTGCCGCCGCATCCGCATTGTACGGATATCGCGGTGGTAACGGTGCGATCTTAATCACGACCAAGTCCGGAAAGAAAGGTAAGCCTGTGAACATCGAGTTCAACAACAACTTGACTTTTAACATGATCTACGACTACCGAGACTTTCAAAATGTGTTCGGGCAGGGTGATTATGGCGTACGTCCTACCTCCGTAGCGGGAGCTGAGACCACGCAGACTAGTAGCTGGGGAGACGTTTTAGGTGGTACGGCGACCAACTTCCTAGGAAATGAGGTGCCTTACGAGTATATCGACAATTGGCCGAATTTCTACCGCACGGGTATCAACAACTCAACTTCCGCCTCGCTCAGCGGCGCGGGAGACAAGATCACCTACCGCTTCGGCGTATCCAACGTAGCAGAGAAGGGACAGTTACCGAACTCTAGTAACAGCCAGCAAGGTATCAATATGAATACGACGTATGATATCTTGAAGAACCTGCACTTGATCGTGAGCGCCAACTATGTGTTCGAGAAGTCGAAAGGCCGTTCGAACCTGTCCGATGGCAACGGTAATACCAACGCAACCTTGCTGCACTTGGCGAACTCGTTCGATGTACGTTGGTTGGAAAGAGGCTCGGCGAACGCTCCTTGGGGTTCCTTTGAGGACGGCTCGGAAATGAACGGTAATGGTAACCGCAATGTATATTTCAACAACCCCTACTGGTTGCAGTATCGGAAAACCAACGATATGCAGAAGAACCGCTTGACGGGATCAATGACCTTGAAATACGACATCACGGATTGGTTGTATGTGCAAGGTGCCGTTCAACGCGATGGTTACAACTTGGAGTTCAAACAGATACAGCCGACTGGAGCCGCCGCGGATCCACAAGGCTGGATGACGGAATACTCCCGTAGCTTCTCCGAGATGAACTTGAACTACCTGATCGGGTTCAATAAGGAGTGGGGCGACTGGTCGGTTGGCGCCACGTTGGGCGGTAACCGTCAGCGTACGATCAACAAGATGTTCTATACGACGGATGGAGGCCGTCCGTTTATCGTCGATGGACTGTGGTCTGTAAATAATCTCAGCGATAAACGATCGAAGAAGGACTATTCGGAATACCGGGTGAACTCCATATACGCTACGGCGGACTTCGGATGGAAGAACCAAGTGTTCTTGAACCTGACGGGACGTAACGACTGGTTCTCCACCTTGAACCCGGATAGCAACAGCTATTTCTATCCGTCCGTAACGCTCTCGTGGGTATTCTCCGATACCTTCCGTGACAATATGCCGGATTGGTTCGATTTCGGTAAGATCCGCGGCTCGTGGGCAAGCTCCTCCAATGGTACAGATCCATACAAGACCTTGATGGTGTATAAGGTACAGAATTTCCAGATCAACGGACAGACCGGAGGTACGGCAAACAGTAACCAATTCGCGAATCCAGACTTGAAACCGGTCAGCATCAAGGAGTACGAGGTGGGCTTGAACCTAGCGTTTATGAGCAACCGCCTATCGTTCGATATGGCGTACTACAACAAGAACACGACAGACGATATCGCTGTTGTCACCACGTCCAGCGCGTCCGGGTTCGGATCGAAATACATGAACGTGGGCGAGATCCGGAACCAAGGTTTCGAGTTCATGGTGAATGCGACACCGGTGCATACGAAGAACTTCTCATGGGAGACGACCTTCAACTTCGCATACAACGATAGTGAGGTGAAATACCTGGGAGGCGTAAAGTCCCTGTCTATCGACGGAGCCTCCGCACGCTCGGGCAACGTGACCGTCCGCAACATCGTAGGCCAGCCTTACGGTATGTTGGTTGGCTACAAATACGCCCGTGACGAGCAAGGCCGGGTCATCCATAAGAACGGTATCCCGCAAGCGACCGACGAGTTGCAGAACCTAGGCAACGGTGTCTACAAATATACCGGAGGATGGAGCAACACGTTGAGATTCCGCGATTTCTCCTTGTCGTTCTTGATTGACTACAAGGCAGGCGCGAGCCTCTTCTCCGGCACGAACTACTCGCTCTACAGCGAGGGTCTGCACAAGGGTACGTTGCTTGGCCGTACAGTTGATAACCCGGGAGGCAGTGGCTTTATCGGTGCCGGTGTCATGATAGATGACAATGGAAAGATCCTTGGAGAGAACAACGTGGCGGTAAACGCACAGGATTATCACAAGGGGATCGTCAACAATAATATCGCCGAGGAGTTCGTCTACAATGCCAGCTTCATCAAGTTGCGTGAGTTGTCGCTCGGCTATACCTTCCCGCAGTCTGTCTTGAACAAGATGAAGGTGGTGAAGGGCTTGAGCGTCTCGTTGGTGGGACGTAACCTATGGACTATCTTGAAGCATACCGATAACATCGATCCCGAGTCAGCTTACAACAACACGAACGGACAGGGCTTGGAGTTGAACGGTTATCCGGCCACGAGAAATGTCGGTTTCAATGTCAATGTCAAATTCTAATCACGTTTGAAGAAGTATAATAATATGAAAAAGTATTTAGTATATATGACGTGCGCCGCCGCGGCCATGATCGGGGGAACGGGTTGCAGCGATTTCGGGGATGTGAATATGGACCCGGAGCACCTGAATTCGGAGAATATCCCGACCGAGTTATTGTTCACCAACGGTCAGCATCAGATGTTGGGATCTGATTGGGACGTATGGCGAAACGGTTGTATCTATGCGGCTCAATGGATGAGCCATACCGCATCGTTCAATTGGTTGGGTAATGCGAATTACACTTGGAACGACGGCTACTCAGGTGCGTATTGGGAAATCTACAACGGTGACACGCGCGGGGCGCTCCGCGACATGAAAGATGCGGTGGAGGCTTGGAAAGAGGATCCGTCACGGCAGACCGATTACCAAATCGCTCGTATCATGCTCGCCTACGGCATGCACCGCATGACCGACCTTTACGGGGATATCCCCTACTCGCAGGCGGTACAGCCGGAGTTGTATTCCTTTCCGGAGTATGACACGCAACAATCTATCTATATGGATTTGCTGAAGGAATTGAACGAGGCACAGGCCGCCTTGAACGGCGCATCGGCGGCAGCGATGAAATCGGCGGACAACTTCTACCAAGGCGATGCCTCGAAGTGGCGGAAGTTTGCCAACTCACTGATGCTGCGCATGGCGATGCGTATGTCGAAGGTAGACCCGGCCGCAGCGGAGCAATGGGTGAAGACCGCGGTAGCCAACGGGGTATTTGAGTCGGATGCGGACAACTGCATGCTGATGCATGCGGGTGGCTTGACAACGAACGACTCCTCCGAGCCATACGCCAAGATCTACTCGCACGAGGATCGCGGCAACTTCTTCCTGACCGAGTATTTCGTGGATCTGTTGAAAAGAACTAACGATCCGCGCCTGCCGTTGATCGGTACGGTGTGCGAGGATCCGACCATCTCGGTGCAGGCGGGTAGTGACTTCCAATATGGCAATTCCGATCCGGCCGTCCAGAAAGGCTTGCCTAGCGGTTTCTCCGACAGCCCCGATAGCCCGTGGTTCGTAGGTAACAAATACCCCGAGTTCAAGGACGAGGATTACCGCAGCACGTACAGGAGCCGTTATTCCACGATAAACCGTTATACCTATTCCGACCCGACGGGCCCGACGTTCGTCTGCACCTATGCCCAGACGCAATTGTTGCTGGCCGAGGCTGCCGTACGCGGCTGGGTAGACGGGAGCGCGCAGGCTTACTACGAGAACGGCGTACGCGCTGCCATGCGGCAGTTCGCACAGTTCCCCAACGGCACGGCGCTGTATAATCAGTATCTGACGCAGGCCGCGATCGACCGCTATTTGACGGAGAACCCGTTTAATGCATCGAATGCGTTGGAACAGATCAACACACAATATTGGATCAACTGTTTCTGCGATGAATATGAGACCTTTGCTAACTGGCGTCGTTCCGGCTATCCGGAATTGAAATCGACCTATGACGCGGCCAATCCGTATCCTAACGCAGATACGAATGGCGAGATCCCCCGTCGTTTCCGCTACCCATCGAAAGAGTCGCAAGACAATGCGGCTAATTATGAGGCAGCTGTTAGCCGTCTGTCCGGTGGCGATCACTTCAGTTCTCGCATATGGTGGGACGTGGCGAAATAAACCACCCTATTGATCATCGCAATAAAAAGAAAGAAAATGACTACTCTAGTAGTTACAAATTGTTATTATAAAGCCAAGAAATGGCCATATTATTGCTTGACACATTAAATTGTACAGATAGTAGTAGTATAAGGTACTATTTTTGAATAACTGATGGCATGAGGGGATAAGAATGAGCAATCATCTTATCCTCTCTTTGTATATTCGGTTAGCCTGTTTAGTTACATAGAATTAATGTACACTGAATTTTAGTGTGATTATCTTACTATTATATCGAAACAGGTACTTGTTCTCGAAAAAAGCATTTCTTATGAAACTACAAAAAACATAAGGTAAGATATACCATGTTCCATCTTTTTCGTAAGCGACTACAAAACCGTCTCCAACCATCGATGATATACCCTTGTTTCCTTCCTGCCGCATGTGGCAGGAAGCAGGGTGATTTTTAATGTGGCGATACTGTGTTAATAGTAGAATGTGGTCAGATGTGTTTTATGATCTTTTACAATCTTTACTTTCTGCATCTGTCCGTATATTTCACGCACGGATATCGGACAGTTCATCTTTTCCCACTCTTCCGGGGAAATCCTCATATCGGAATGCCTGAAACATAGCATGACCATCTCCTGGGAATCCTCTTCTACGAATATGAAACCTTCATGGTCATTGACAAACTGCTTGAGTCCATCCTCATCCTTACAGGATATTTCTCCGGTGTACATATCCCCGCCCGACCGGGTGTTTTTGCGGATATGGATTTTGAACCATTCCTGACTTTCCGGCTGTTCAGGTGCGCCACATTCCCACAGGGCTACTTTCGCATCGTAGTAAACTTCCCCGTTTTCACATGTCCCGTAATGTCCCCAGTGCTTGAAACGGCCGGTAGTCCAAGTCTTGAACCTTACATCACCGGTCTTTACCAGCACGCACTCGCCGCCATGCATATCGCATTTGATGCCCTTCTTATCCCGGGACACGAATGGGACACGGGAGAAATTCCGGAGCACAATGTTATCTCCATATGCGGCATCTACGAAGAACGGCCGGGAACGTTCACCGTATCCGGAAATAAGGAACAGGCTGTCACCTGTTCGGGGATACCGGTCGGAACGTGTCTTTTCGATGTGTTCCACCATTGCGTTCACTTTCTCTATGTCTTCCCGGACAAGCCCGTGTATCTGGTCATACCAGTAGTTCAGACGGATGAATGTTTCCTTGCAATACTTGTTTTTTGTTTGAATCATGGTCTTTTTTATTTTATGGTTAAACATGCCCGGCTTTGGTAAAGCCGGTATTTCTTTTCTTACATGCATCCGTTTGTCTTTTGCCCTGATTGTGCAAGGCTTGGCGAAAAAATACCGCAGCGAAGCGAGGATGATTTTTTCAGCCAACCAGTCCGAAGGACCGCCTTGCACGATCAAGGGCAAAAGGCTACCTTTGCAGGTAAGAAATAGAAATGCGGAACATTGCTTGATTCTAAGGTGGAAAACCTTTGTCTCGCAACCTGATATATCCCCCCAATAAAATCCGGCAAGGAAAATCTGTTTTTAAAAGATTCCTTGGTTCATATGTCTTACATTGAACAGTATAAGGAAGCACTTGAAGTCCGGATATTTCCCAAACGGACATTACCGGTTATCAAACGCCTCCACCCTGTTTCTTTCCAACAAAGCAAGGATGTCCTTCTCCTTATATAGTAATTTGCCTCCTATCTTGTAGTAAGGCAGTTTGCCGTTTATCCTGTACTCTGCCAGCGTCCTGCGTGTCAGTTTCAACTGTTCGGCAAGCTCACAGTCCGTAATGTAACGTTCTCCATTCAGAACCGGACGTAATTTCTCCTCCTGCTTGTCCAGCATTTCGGACAGGCTGCCTATGTTCCGGAAAAAACGAATGATTTCCGGGGTTTCTTTGGTCAACAGGGATTGGATCATCTCGCTTTTAAGGGGTTATACGGTGAATATTGTTTTCCATAAAACGGATAATATCCTGACGCTTGTAATACACCTTACGGTCTATATAACTGTAAGGGATGGCCCTGCTTCTGCGAAGCTGCAACATCTTTCTGGGAGAGGCGTCCATGAGCATACAAGCCTCCTGGTTGTCAATCCAGTCGTCCATACCGGATATGCCACTTCCGCATGTTTCACACATTTTTTTTACAACGGCTTCCAGAGCCTCATTCATTTCCATGAATGTTTTAGCCTCGATACATACAAACTCCATAAGTTTCATTTTTTGTCGGATACGAAAATATGAAAGGGAATATTCATGTCCAAAAGGATGTCGTCAAAAGACATCAGATGTCATTAAACGTCATATGTAACAGAGAGCTGCAGAGTCTAACTTCAGAAAAATGCTCTGAAATAAATATTATAGTCTTTATATGTTGAATACCTTGTGTGGAAGCGTCATCAATTTATCCGGTTTTAAGAATATAGGCGGGGTGGTATCTGTAACTTGTAAAGTTTACATTACGGACTTTACAATTTTACACTTCAAAATTTTACACTTACCATCCACTGATAAAAATCAAACAATATTATTTGCTTGATTCTTAGCAGAATGTAATATATAACTAAGTTAATACCGGTACTCCGGCATAGATTTTTCACTAAAGATGGCATATACTCTCGAAAGTGCGCACAAGAAAGGGTATTTCAGTAATAACCTTTAAAATGCAGGAGATACATACCATGATGTATATAGACAATGAAGTGCTTGAAAAAATGATAATGACCATAGTGGAAGGTTTTGACCGCATAGAGAAGAAACTGGACAGGATGGAACGTGTGAAAGAGTTCTTGAACGGTGACGAACTTTTGGACAACTATGACATAGCCAGGCTGCTCAACGTGTCGTTGCGGACAGTCGCCCGCTACCGGGAAAAAGGACTGATCCGCTATTACCAGACGGACGATAACGGAAAGAACTTCTACAGAAGCTCGGAAATACAGGAATTCTTGCTGAAACGCGGAAAGAAAAAATGAGCGTGGGAGTATCAATATGCGGAAGTTATGCTAACTTTGTTTCATAAACAGTTGTTATGAAGACAAATACCAATTCAAGATATGCCGTCGCAGTCCTTATTGACGGGGATAACACCTCCTTCGAGAAGATGGAGGATATAATGAGTTTTGTTTCCCGTTATGGGGATGCCGTTGTGAGACGAATTTATGGAGATTGGACGAGAAAAGCGCTTTCCGCATGGAAAGGAACTGCCCGGGAGCATGGATTCAGGCTCATACAAGCTTCCTCCCATGCTCCCGGAAAGAACACGACCGATATTGCACTGGTCATAGACGCGATGGACATTCTTCGTGACGGTCGGGCAGACTGTTTCTGTCTGGTAGCCAGTGATGGTGACTACAGCCTGCTTGCCCAGCGAATACGGGAAGCCGGATTGAAGGTGCTGGGATATGGGGAGGATAAGACTCCCGTATCATTGGTACGATCCTGTTCCGTGTTCCTGTATGCCGACCGGAAGGAAAACAAGGTTTCGGACAATACTCCCGAATTTTTTATCCAAAGGGACATGGAGTATTTCGACAAGGCTTTCCGGCAGGCGGCTGACGGCAAAGAGGAGGTTCCCCTTTCACTGATCGGCGGCGCATTAAAAAAAATGATGCCCAAATTCAAGGTCAGGAGATATGGATGCAAGACATTGGGCAAACTCTATGAAAGGCTGGACCGGTATGAGCTGGTCATGACTGAAAAGGGAGTGGCAAGTGCCGTGCGGCTGAAAGGCTGAACCGCACGGCAGAAACAATCAGGAACCGTCAGTTTTCTTTTATACATGGCAAGAATGCATAAAAGAAAACTGACGGTCATTGTCTATACCGGAATGGGATTTATCCGTAGTGTATCGAGATTGAGATAGGCTCCCCGGTAGAATGTCCTTCCTTCCCTGAGCATACGCCACAGGATGTCGCAGCCGGTTTGTGCCAGCATGGAATTGATGAAAAGGTCCTGCTTCTGCAATGCTTCCGCCAGCGAGCAGCTCGGCCCCGAATCCTTTTCCTTGATGGTGGAGTAGCGTACCTCTTCGGTAATGACATTCATACGGGGAACGGGCAGGTATTCGTTGGAGACGGGCTGGAGAATCTTGCCACGGATGTTCCCTATCAGGACCTGTCCGGTGGTCCGGGCATTGCCGAAGTCCATCCAGTATATGGGCGACCGCTCGTTGTTGGAAGTGTGTTCCCGGTGTTTCTTCAGGAACCGCCAGAGGTTCATCCGGGAGCGGATGTTGTCGGTGCAGGTGACGATGATGTTCGCCAGGGCGGGCTCTTCCCGGTCTGCGGAGGCTTTCAGCGGATAACGCTGCCCTTTTGCCTCCCACGAGAAGCCGAAAAAACGGTTGATGCGGGTCACAAGTGCCACAGCCTTGTTCAATCCGAGTTCCGATCCGCTGAACAACTGGCGTCCGATGTTCGCTTCCGTGACGGTATCGGGGTCGAAGACCGTCACGTGCAGCCCCGGATGTCCTAGCGCCTGTAATGCCACGCTTATCCGCGCCAGGCCGGTGGCCACCTGTGAGCCTGTTCCGCCCGCACCGATTACGAAGACGGTCACGGGATGGTAGGGATTAAGCAGGTATCTGTCTGTATAATGAATCTTTTTCATGCCAGTAAGTCTTTAAGTTGTTTGTTCATGGGTTTCAATTCGTTCTCGTCAAACGGATTGGCGCGTGCCTTTTCCGTTACCGAGACCAGGTTGCTTCCGGTCGGGTTCCTGCTTCCTCCCAGATGGGAGAATTCGCTGAGCCAGAAACGTTTTTCCCAATACTCGAGGAGTTTTGAGAAAGTCATGTCTTCCGGGGGAGTCAACGTGGCATTTCCCAGACAGACACTGCTGCCCGTGACATTGAAGAAAGGGGCGAGGAAAAGCGGGCTGTTTTCCACCGGTTTTTCCCCCTTATAGGAGAAAATGTCCAGCCTGTCACCGGAAACCTTGTAGATCACGCCAGGCACATGAAATATCCCGTCAGGAATATTCAGGCTTCCGGCAAAGAACATCTGCCGTTTTCCCGGAGGATTGTACCAGATATACCTCTCGTGCCCCTTACGGGTATCACACCACAACATGTTGGCGGGGATTTTCCCGTGCGGCACGTTCCGCCTGTCATCCGTATAGGATTCCACCAGGGAGTCCATGAACTCATAGGTGACAGGCATGGCAGCCTCCATCCTGCCCCTGTCATTGATGGGATGCAGTTCGAGGTAATGCATTCCGTTCCCATAGCGGTTCTCACGGTATTCATACGCGATCAGTGCCGCCTTGGGCACCATCACCTGTTGTAATTTATTGGTCAGTTCATTCATATCGTTCATTTTAGAAGTTGTCAGCTATATGTTTTGTAAAACGTGCCAGCCATTTGGAAAGCTTTTCCGGGTAGTCGCCCATTTGGAAGAGACAGTCCGTTTCCGGTGTCAGGAACCTGTATGTGACCGGGGTAAGGGCATAAGTCTCCTGGTAGTCCGAATTCATGAACCCTTCCATGCATTCAGCCAGCGTGTCACGGGTAGAGTAGACCAGCATGACCTGGCTTTCCATTCCCACCGGGTAAAAATCACGCTCCTCCTCATACGCCCAATCGTACAGGTAATCTGTGAGGTTCGGGCTTTCCGGGGTGATCAGTGCCATACCCTCCCTTATCAATTCCAGTAGTTTTTGTTCCTTCCCCTTTTTTGTCCGGTAATTCCGTACAGCCTCTTCCAGAGAGTTGCAGAATGGTTTTCCCGACATCCGTTTGAGCGCTTTCGCCCGTTTTCCTGACTGGTAGGAATCCGCCAGCCGCTTGTTCGCCCTGATTTCTTTCGGGGAGGCGTCGGAATCCCGGTTTTCCCAGTCTTCCAGTTCCTCTATGGCGAAGTCATAGCAAAACGCCTCGGTGACATTGCAGACTCTGTGATGCCGGACGAATTGCCGGATGAACTCCCTGACAATGTTCCTCAATGGTATTGGAAGCCGTTCCGTAAAGTCGATGGAAATCCAGAACAATGTGGGTTCCGGCCAGTCGTGATGGCGGAACAGACAGAAATGGAGCCTTCCTTCTTTCTCTTCAAGATTGACACATTCCGGTACGCTCTCCTCCATCACCTTGTACAGTTCGGTGATTTTCAGACGGGGGCTGCCCCCTTTCCTGTATCGGAAAGGGAGCTTTATACCCATAAGTCCGGCATAGTTCGATGCCGATTGGTAGAGATAGTCAAAATTCTCCGGTGTCGTGAGATTGACCGGGGAACCGTCATATCCGTCCTTATGCCAAAAATCCGGTGCGAGGGGAGGAATTTTATCTGTCAGAAAATCATGACGCTTCCCGGTGGCGGCAGTATCCTCCTTTTTTGTCCCGATGTTCCTCTTCGGATGTCTGACGGGTCGGCCGAGCGGATAATGAGTCCCGCCAGGTTCTCCTTGGTTGATTCTGAGAGCTGTCTGCATGGTTTGTCCTCCTTTTTCTTTCTCTTATCCATACGCTTATCCTTTCACTCCGATAGTTGTCTTGAAGCGGTAGACCGCCTTGTCTTCCTCCCATTCCGGTCCGTGGACGGTCGCCGTTGTCAGTTCGGGATAGGTCATGGAGTAGAAGTCCATCACCTCGTTTACGGACAGGCTGCTGTTCGGGTCGCTCAATACCAGTTCTTTAGAGTCCTTCCTGAATTTGAAAATTCTCTGCAATCCTTTGATTTCAAGTGCCATAATTTCTCTTCTTTTATAAGGTTTAACAATATACCATATCCATTTGTGCCATGTCCGTCATGCGGCATTCCTTCGGAAAGTCTGGATATTCCGCATACGGGTCTTCCCTGAGCATTTCCCGGTCGTCCTCGCAGTCCTTGTCGAAGTTGTACATCGCAGCCTCTTGCGGTTGCCGGAGATATTGCTCCTCATAAGTTCTTGCGGCCTCCTGTACCGGTGCATACCGTGGTTGTGGCGAAGCCGGTTGCATCCATTGATTTCCGTCCATCCGTGCCTGTGGCATCTGTACCGGTTGATGGAACTGGATTCCTTGCGGTTGTGGAACTGCCTGTTGCGGGACCGGTTGCGCTTGTGGTGCGGGCTGCGTATATTGTACGGGTTGTGTTTGCGGCTGTCTGGTAAATGGCGTTTGCTGTCCGGGATGTACAACCGACCGGGGCGGTTGCGGTTGTGAAACGGGTTGCGGAACCGGAGCCGGCTGCTCGGGCAAGAACATCGGGATTTGCTCTCCGCTCCGGTATTGCGGTGCCGGGGCTGCCGCCGGTTGCGATGCCGGCTGTTGTGGAGCCGGCTGCGGCTTGGACATTGGCGGTTGTTCCATGCCGAACAGGCTTCCCTCCGATGCCTTTTTCTGTACTTCCGCCATTTTTTCGTCGATTTCCTTCTGCTTGTCCGGAAGTGCCAGCACCTTTGCCTGTTTGAGCCATGTCAACGCTTCGGAATAGCGTTTGCCGGTCATGGCATCCTCCGCCTTCTTAAGCAGTTTTTCCATCTTTTCCCGTTTCTCGCGGACCTCTTTGGACTCTTTTTCCGCAGCAGACCTGGCGGCTTTGCTTTGTGAGACAGCCTGTTCCGCCTGCTTCTCGAACGTTTCCAGGTTGGTAAGGATGCCCTGCGCTTTCTGTACAGGTGTGCCGACAGCCTGCAGGAAGCCCGCATCCAGCTCTTCCGGCGTGCCGTTCAGGATGAGCGGAACGATGCGCTCCCCGTCCTTTACCCCCGACCGCCTGGGAACAACGGCCACCGTCAGGTTGCTGTTTACTCGTCTGATGTTGATACTCAGGTCTGTGCCTGCCGTGATCATTTGGTTGATTGCTTGAAAAAACATAATGGTAAAATTTAAAATGTTATACATAAGTTTCCTTGAAAAAATCCTTCAGGATTCTCTGCCTGTCCGGATTTGAGGCTACGCCTCTCAACGACTCCAGATAGTAGCCGATACGTTTCGGTCCATCCGTCGTATCGGGAATCCGTTTTTTAACAGGTCTCACACGGTTTGTGGCGGGCCATGCAGCCGGCATAACCGGAGCCGGCGGGGTGAATGTAGCGGTTCTCATGTCTTTACGCTTTAAGGATTATACAAGCATGCCCATGACGGTCAGGGCAATAATTATTTTTACAATGAGGGTGAATGTCCTGAAGAGGAGGCTGATGAGCGTTCCCGACAAAAGGAACAGGACGGGCAGATACACGGGAATGATCCCCTTGCTGTAGAGCAGGCATATTCCCGTAAGCAAAACCAGTGAGACCGTTTGCTTGCAGATGTTTTCGATAAGTTGTAGTTTCATGTCTTTAAATTTTTAAGAATGAATAATCCCATCGGGATATGTTTTCCCGATTTTATAGGCCTCCGGCCCTTGGATTGCCTTTTTGCGCAAGGCTTGGCAAAAGAAAATACCGCAGCGAAGCGAGGATGATTTTCTTTTAGCCAACCAAGCCCCCAAAGGGGGCCGCCTTGCGGCAAAAACGAGGCAATCCAAGACTTTTGCCGCTTAAAAGCGGAAAAACGTATCTTACACATATAAAAAAGAAGTACAGACAGACTGTCTGCACTTCCCTTGTCTTGTTGGCTTTGACATATGTTTATGTGGTTCCCTGTTGTCGCTTTTTCACCGGATGGTTCCGGAATATCTCGCCAGTCACCTCATTTACCGTTTCCAGCACACCGTCCAGGAACTTTTCCTGCGAGAGTTCCCCCCGTTCTATCCGTGCCAGTTCTGTTTCCCAGCCCGAAGTGAGGGAAGCATCGGCCACTTTCATACTGCGTACCGTTTCATACAGAAAAAGCCCTTTAGGGGTCGGGACGACATATTTACCCGAATAACGGATGTATTTACGTTCCAACAGCGTGCGGAGAATATTCGTGCGGGTGGAGACGGTGCCCAGTCCGGCCTTGTCCATATAATCCACCAGTTCCTCGTCCGTATAAGGGGAAACCGGTAACGATTTCTTATGTATAAGGCTGCATCCTGCCACCGGCAGGATCTCTTCCTGAAAAAGATCCGGCATCACCAGGTAAGGCATACAGCCTTTTGCGACAAGATGTTCCCTCTCGAAAATTCCGAGCCATCCTTTTTCCAAGATGCGGTATGTACGGATGCGGAATTTACGTGCGGCACACACCGTATCGACGGTTGTGTATTCCACCTTGCAGGGCGGCATGAACGTTTCAAGCATCCTGCCGACAATGAGCGTGTAAACCAGCATTTCCTCCCGGTCCAATTTACCGGGCTGTGTGCCTGTGATGATGATGGCATGATGCTCCATGGTGTCTTGTGCCTCAATACTGTCCCGTGGCGCGGCAAGGTCAACCGTATCGGCATATTGTCGGAACTCCTTGCGGGACAGCATCTTTTCCATGACAGGCGGTAACGTGTCATATACATCCTTTGGCAACAGGCGACTGGAGGTGCGCGGATAGGAAATCAGCTTCTTCTCGTACAGGCCTTGTGCAATCTCCTGCACCTGTATGGCCGTCAGGCTATGGTAACGGTTCGCATCTTTCTGCAGTTCGGCCAGGTTGTAAAGTGCCGGTGCCCCGATTTCCTCCGTCCGTTTCCCTACCGCTGTGATGCGGACACTTTTTGCCGCCTTGCAATCCTCGTACAATGCCAGTGCCTCCCGGCGGACCACAAGGTCGTCCACGTGGCGCATCTTTAAGATACGGTCATTCTTGCATAGGCTGATGAATACGGGCCAGCTGTCAGCCGGCATGTGGTTCTCCCTTTCCCGGTACCGTCTGCATATCTCCGCCAGTACGGGTGTCTGTACCCTGCCCAGCGAATTGTTTCCGAAGCCTACCGCCTTGCAGATGGCATAGCTTGAATTGACCCCCAGGAGCCAGTCCGCCCGGTTACGGCTGTCCGCCGCAAGGAACAGGTTGTCGAACCGATCACATGGTAGGAGGTTCGCCATACCTTCCGTGATGGCCTCGTCCGTCAGAGACGAGATCCAGAGGCGGAGGCAGGGTTGTTTGCATCCCAGAAAACCGTAAAGATGGCGGAACAGCATCTCTCCCTCCCGGGAGGCATCGGTTGCCGCAATAATGGTGTCGCATGCGTTGAGCACCTTGGCAATCACTTTCAACTGGAGCACCGCATTGATGTCGGGATTCCACCCGGTATCCGTCTTCACGTGCCTTACTGTCAGGAAGGAAGGCGGCAGCAGGGGAAAGTCCTTCCACTCCACATGGACTGTTCCTGAATCCTTCGGCATTGCAAGGGAAAGCATATTGCCGTATGTCCATGTCACCATGTAGCCGTTCCCGGTCATATAACCGTTCTCTTTTCTGCCGGCTCCCAACACTCTTGCTATCTCTCTGCCCACGTTGGGCCTGTCAGTCACTATTGCGATCATATTCTTTTTCTTTTTGATGCCCCGTACCGGATTGGGCAGTACAGGGACAGGTTAAACTTATTTTATTTTTTTGTTATTTCTTTGGAGATTCCTCCTGACGGATGCCGTTGATTTCCATGATTGTCCTGTTGTTGTCACCGGGTACCAGTTTGAGTGTAGCGTCCATGGTCAGGCTGATTACCGGGGTACAGAGTTTCAATGGGATGATTTCCGACTCCTTGCCTTGCAACAACAGGTCAAGGTTGCCGTCCGCTTCCAGTTGCTCCTTGCTGATACCCACGGCCTTCAGGCCGGGCCAATCAATATCTTTTACATTATAATTATAAGGGATGTTCCGATTCGTATTCATACGGTTTGGGGATTTGATGTTTGTAAAATTCATTTTGTTTCTCTCTGATTGGGGTTATACCGCTTGTTTTGCGCCCTTCTTTTGTTCCTGCTGCTGGCCTTGGGCGGTATCCGCCTGTGCTGCACGACGGGAAGTATCCCTGCGAATATCAGGGTTCTCTTGGAAATACTGCAACTGTCCGGAATAAGGGTTTACTTTCAGGTAGGAACTGAACGTTTGCCCGTTGTTTTTCAGTCCTTCGACCAGGAGGGTCTTCCCGTCCTGGAGGTTCGCCTTTTCCTGCGCCGTGAATACATGGCCGTAAACCTCCGCCGGGATACGTGGTGCCTGCTGCTCGTTGAACCCATCTGGCGTGCGTGAGTACATCGTCCTGCCGGTATTCATGTCCAGCTTGACAAACGCGGAGAATTCCTCTCCCTTACGGTTGATCATGTTTTCCAGATAGACGGCCTGCCCCTTGCGCAGGACCTCCTTGTCCTCGGCTGTCAGCTGCACGTTGCAGATTTCCTTTGGAATATAGATTTCTCCGGTTTCCGGATTATGACGGGTGTAATTCGGCCGTCCCGTCGTCTGGTCTATCGTGACAAACGCGGAGAAAGCTCCGTCCCTGTTCTTGAACTTCATGTCCTCGACCAGGATGGTATGTCCCTCGCTGAGCATCTTTATCTGGGTAGGTGAGAGCGGCACGCCCCCGATGGACTTCTCGTTGAATACCTGGTTCTTCGGGAAGATGAACTCCAGCCCCCTGCGCTCGGCACTGTATTGAAGCGTGGCGTCAAACTCCTTCCCCGCCTTGGAGGTCATCCCCTCCACCTTGACGGGTTGTCCCTCCTTCAGCAGTCTGATCTCCTCGTCCGTAAGTCTTACCCCGCTCACTTCCTGCGGGATGTAGACATGTTCCTGCCGGACAGCGACCAGCTCGTTGGTGTTTTTGTCGATGGAGATCAGGCAGGGGGTGTACTCGCTGCCACGCAGGTTGAGTTCCACCGCACGTCCCATGTTGCCGGTCTCACGCAGGTTCTTCTTGTCTTCCTCGCTAAAGTTAAACCCGAAATAAGGGCGTTCCAGTTGCGGTTCCTTGCGTATACCGTGAACGGCCAGCCCCACCTGCCCGTTCTCTTGCGGTATGAGCGAGAGCCTCGCGTCCAGTTTGGCTGTCAGCACGCCGGGAATGTTAAGTGTCAGCGGCACCAGCTTGTTGGTCTTGTAACCTCTCAGCATGGAGTCAAGAAGTCCTTGCTGTTCGAGTGTCGCCTTTGAGATACCGATCTTGTCCAATCCCTCCCAGTCGATCATGTTCTCATTGTAACGATAGCGCGGGCCTTGCGGCTCTTGTGGCACCTGCTGTGCCTGCGGTTGCTGTTGTTGCTGGGATGCTTGTTGTACCTCACTCTGTTGCAGGGGTTCCTGCGGTTGCGTTTCTTTTTTTGCCATGGCTGTCTCTTGTTTGTTCATGTTTTGTTCCTCTTTGTTCTCTCTCGGACGGATCTCGTAGCGTTTGAGGAACTCCTTCACCGCGTCCGTCTTTTTCCCTTCCGCCAGGTCCTTGATCGCCTGCTTGTTCACCTTGTAGTCGTGGAAGGTCATGCGAAGCAGGCGGAAATGGGTCGGTTCCTTGAACTGGCTCCAGAAATTCTTGATGAAGTTTTCGAGTATGCTCGAGTTCTTGTCGAATTTCAGGAATGAGTTTTCATTCTTCTCGTCCGCTGGAACCGTCTTGACCTTCCCGTCCTTGTCGATCTCGCTGACCACTTGTACACCGGCTTTCGGATCGCTCTTGTTATGAATCATCATCAGCTCGGTGATCTGTTCCACCAAAGGGGCATCGTTCATGACCTTCGGTTTCCGGGGCCGTCTAGGCTTTTCGTTCGGGCTCTTTTCTTGTGCCATACCTTTTCTTTTTGGGGTTAATAAATTGCTTTGACACTTCAAAAATATGGGCTAAATCCGAATAAAACACTGATTTTCAAAAAGGTGTCATCAGGTGTCATCAGATGTCATCAAATGTCCGAAAGACTGGTTTTCCGTGAGAGAAACATGCCGTGAAAACAAGGATATGGTATGCAGGGGAAGGGCGAAAAAGCCGGCACGGGCGCAAAGGGAGGATTATGCAGAGCAGAGGGAGCTGAAGTCCCTGTCTTCTCATGGGGCGGCGTTTTTTTCATAAGACATTGCCAGGTCTGCCCATATATCCCGTACTTCCTGCCGGATTTATTAGGGATATAAAGGAGGCCCTCCTTTTTTCATCAATGACACGGTCATGCGTCGCGTCGGTCGCAGTGAGTCCCTATAATCTTTCCCGAAATCAAAACCATTGTCCGGGCGTTTGTTTCCATGTGTATTTTCCGCGACTTGTCGCAAGGAAAATACTCATGGAAAGCGAAGCCGGAACGCCCGTGACAATACGGTTTTGATTTATCTTTGATTATAGGGAACTCGCTGGTATCCGTCTGTTTTTCACGAATTTCCCAGAAAACATATACAGTCTTGTTGTTTATACGAAAAAAATATTTCTAGACTTGTCCCACGGAAAAAATGTCGCTTTTTATTTTCGGACTTTGATTCTTTACGAGGCTATTCGGACTGTCTTTCAAGATGATTTACAGAGTTTGGCATCGGCAGCAAGTGATATTCGGTGTTCCAAGCGGAGAAGCGGAATCTAGGACTAAATATTTTCTTCCTTCAACAATATAGCCCACGGGTTGTATCTATGTACCTATTATTCATCATAAAACAGACTATATATGGCTACCATTAAATTAAAATTCCGTCCATCGACGGTACAGGGTAAGGCTGGCACACTCTGTTACCAGCTTTGCCACCGTCAGGAGAACAGGCAGATTACCACCGACATGAGGATATTTCCCGAGTGGTGGAATGAGACGAAACGTGAACTTGTCACTGTCCCCGGCAATGAGAGAGTCCTGACCGCCTACCGGAAGCGGGCGGAAAAGGAGATGCGGGACATCCGTGAGATTATCCGTGAGCTGGACTGTAGCGGAGAAACATACACCTTGTCGGAAATACTCAACCGCTATCGCTCCCTGCCTTCCGAGTCCGGTTTCCTGTACTACATGAAAAAAGAGATGGAAACGCTTTGGGAGAACGGCCAATACGGTACCTCTCGTAATTACCGGCGTGCACTGAACAGTTTTTCCACTTTCCTGGATGGTAACGACATTCCTTTTTCGTCGTTAGATTCCGCCCTGGCGTGTCGGTATGAGGCATGGTTGTGGCAACAAAGGGTAGCGAGAAACAGCAGCTCGTTCTATATGCGGATTCTGCGTGCCGTTTATAACAAGGCCGTAAAGCAAGGTATTGCGGTGCAGACTTTTCCGTTTCGTGAGGTTTATACAGGAGTGGCTCGCACATCGAAGCGTGCCGTGGATGAGGAAACCATCCTGAAACTTCAAAGAATTGACCTCTCGGATTCACCGGCTTTGGCACTTTCCAGAGACATGTTCGTGTTCAGCTATTGTGCCCGTGGCATGGCGTTTGTGGACATGGCATATCTGAAAAAAGAGAATGTGGACAGCGTGCGAATTACCTATTGTCGCCATAAGACAGGCCAATACTTAACATTACATATCGAACCGTGTATGGCGGTGATATTGGAACGATATGGGCAGGTTTGTCCGGAAAGTCCATATCTTTTCCCCATCCTTACCGATGAACAGCCAGATCAGGCTTACCGGCAATATCAGACCGGGTTGAACTACCATAACCGAAAATTGAAACGGTTGGGTAAATTGCTTGGCGAACCATTACCTTTGTCCTCATATACGCCTCGTCACAGCTGGGCTACCGCCGCACGCAACCACGACGTACCGATTGCCGTCATCAGTGCGGGGATGGGACACAGTAGCGAAAGGACTACGCTTATTTACTTGGATTCTTTAGACAATGCTGTGATAGATAATGCGAACGAGAAGATTTTGAAGGATTTGAACGATACCGTCTCTATATAAGAGAGGGTAAAAATACACTGCAAAGATAATCATTCTCAGCAAAAAAGAAAAAAAGAACGGCCATTTTAAATCCTTCGTTTTTACCCCCCCCCCCATTCTAAATATTTAATTATCAATTATTTGCAATATCTGTTTAGAGTGAATAAAAATAATATTGTAACAAGGACGTAAAATGAAAGGAGACTGTTTATTTTCCTTCCATGAGTATTTTTGAGTTGAAAACTGAGCAGACCGAGTAAAACTGAACTATCGTAATAATATACAAGACTGATTATCAATAAAAAAATATCCCTACCGTTTCTTATATAGAAACGGTAGGGATACGGGGGTTACGGATTTACGTTCACTGTAGTCAGGAACATTTCGCATTCCGGAATTTTAATGAATAACAGCCGGATTAACCTTGATTGCTGCATCTTTATATTTCTAAAAATCAGGAGGTGCAGGAATGGAGATTGTATTTTTTTATTAACCTGATTATTTTATTCTCTCTTGAACATAACAACATACGAAGTTAAGCACTGGTTCGCACTGAAAGTCTTTTATAACAAAGTTTTTGAAATCGAGGAAGCCTTGAAAAAAGACAAGATAGAATCTTACATTCCTTGTGAGGAAGTACTAGTGGAACATAATGGTAAAAAGAAGACTGTCCGCAAACCAGTTATCAATTCGCTGATGTTCTTCCGTTCTACTATTAAACACGCTATAGAGATACAGCAGCGGTTTATGAACAAGGTGATTGTATATACCCGGCTTAAGGGGTTAAAAAAGATTCCTCTTGCCATTCCTGAGCGAGAGATGAACATCTTTATGCTGGTTACCTCGTCCGGCGAACGGGGGATGGAATATTTCGGGGAGGACAATCCCAAGTTTTACAAGGGAGAACGTGTACGCATAATCGACGGAAAATTCAAAGGAGCGGAAGGTATCATCTGCCGAATCAGGAAAAACAGGCGACTAGTGGTTACAGTCCAAGGCATATGCGCTGTAGCCACTTCTTATATTCCACAATCCTTTCTACAACGGATAGGGTAAGATCAAGAAAATCATCAAAAAAATTATATAGTGGATATTTTTCATTTTATCGAATTTGCCTTTACAGTCATAGTCGGCTGGACATTGAGTGCGCTGGTCCTTCCCCGCATCTCGTTGGTTTCTTTCCGTCGTCGCCTGTTCGACTCGGTGGACGAACGTAAGTTGCATACCGCCCATATACCAAGATTAGGAGGCATCGCCTTTTTCCCATGTATTACGGTTACAGTCTCTCTCGTTATCATCGGTTATAACCTTAGGGTAGGTTACAACATACTTGACATGGATTTAACAAACAGTCTGCTTTCCATGCTCTGTTGTCTGTTCATACTCTATCTCATAGGTATGATGGATGATCTTATCGGTGTGCGTTATCGTTCCAAATTTGTGGGGCAGATACTTTGCGGTATACTACTGCCGATTTCCGGGCTGTATTTCGATAACCTGCATGGATTATTCGGCATTTATACCCTACCTTATTATATAGGAATACCGTTCACGGTATTCCTCATCGTCTATATCCTGAACGCCATCAATTTGATAGACGGCATTGATGGGCTTGCCTCCGGATTGAGTATCATCTCCTTCCTCGCTTTCAGCTGCATGTTCATCCGTTTGCAATGGTGGATGTATTCCTTTATCAGTCTAGCTGCTTTCAGTGTGTTGTTGCCGTTCTTTTATTATAACGTATACGGTAAGATACATCGGGGACGCAAGATCTTTATGGGTGATACCGGTTCGCTCACTATCGGGATGCTGCTGGCAATGATGGTCATCCGTCTGAGTATGTCCGATCCAGTGAAAGAGAGTCTCTTTCCCGGTGGCATTGTGATAGCTTTTTCTTTTTTGATTATACCAATGCTTGATGTGATACGTGTGGTTATTCATCGGTTACGTAACGGTAAAAATCCATTTCTTCCAGACCGAAATCATATCCACCATAAATTTATAGCCTTAGGAATGTCCCAACGTAAAGCTATGGTAAGCATTGTTATTATGGCAGCTCTTTTTGCATTGGGAAATTGTTTTTTGATTCATTGTCTTTCCGTAACAAGCTTGTTTCTATTGGATGTGGCTATTTGGACAGTGATACATTGCTACATAACAGTGAAAATCAACAGAAAACATAGAGCGGAAAAATCAACTATACAGAAAAGATAACATATGAAAATTCATTTAATTAAATTGTGCTTCTTGTGTGTGTTATTGGCATCCTGCAATACCTCCAAGAAAATCGTTTATTTTCAGGATATTGTAGTTAATCAACCTGAAGCGATTACTGGGGCTCGAGACATTACAGTTCAGCCCAAAGACCAAATCTCCATTATGGTATCCAGTAAAGATCCACAACTTGCTGCCCTATTTAATCTGACTCGCATACAATATCGTGCCGGCTCTCCTGACTTACGTTCCGGCAACATGAATGGAGAAATATCAGGTTACACATTGGATGATAAAGGAAACATTGATTTTCCTATTGTCGGAACATTGCATATTGCTGGTATGACCAAGAGCCAAATTGCCGCTTTGGTTAAGCAAAGATTGATACAAGAGAATTTAATTAATGACCCGGTTGTTACGGTAGAGTTTATGAATCTCTATTTCTCCGTGTTAGGTGAGGTAAAAACACCAGGCAAGTATGCCATTACAAAAGATCAGATTACCCTTTTGGAAGCCATCAGTATGGCAGGCGATTTGAGTATTTATGGTAAACGGGATGCGATATTTGTTATACGTGAAGAAAACGGCAAGCGAGTAACTCATTGGGTGGATATCCGTTCCAAGGATTTATTTAATTCGCCAGTTTATTATCTGAGACAGAACGATGTGATATATGTCCAGCCCAACAAGGTGCGTGCTGGACAGTCTACCATCAATGAGAACAGTGTGAAATCGGTATCGTTGTGGATCAGTATCGGTTCGTTCCTTTCCTCGTTGGGAGTCTTGTTGTTTAAGTAATATTCACATCCAATAAGTTAGAAGTTGAAATGATGGAAAAGAGAATAAATGCAGGAAAGCCTGTTGATGACTTTATACGGATACAGGATTTATGGGGTATATTTGTTCCCAAGTGGTATTGGTTTGCCATTTCATTGTTTATCACATTAGTCTGTGCCTCTCTGTATTTACTGAGCACCCCCAACATCTATACCCGTACGGCAGCCGTTTTGATTAAAGATGACTCTAAGAACGGATCATCGACAAGTGCCATGAACGAGTTCGCCGATATGGGGCTATTCAAGTCGAATACCAATATTAACAACGAACTGCTTACAATGAAGTCACCCACCTTGATGACAGAAGTAGTAAGACGTTTAGTATTGAATGAAACCTACATCATCCGCCGTGGGTTGAAACAAATTGAGTTGTACAAAAACAGCCCGGTATGGGTAACATATCTTGCTAATAATAAAAAGGACGTAAGTTTTGCCATCGAAATCAATGGCAGCAATCAATTTCATCTTTCGGAATTTGTCGTTGCCGGTGAAGAGACGGATGAGCAATTCGAAGGAAACATTGGTGATTCCATTCAAACCTCTGCCGGAACATTGGCTGTCAGTCTGACTTCTCAATACAACGACTCTTTTATAGGAAGCACTATTCATTATAGCAAAAATTCAGCAGATAAGGTAGCGGATAACTATGCTCAAGCACTGAGGGCTGAATTAGGTAATGAAGATGCCACGATTATCAATCTAAGCATTGATGATGCTTCCGTACAAAAGGCAGAAGATATCTTGAATACACTAATTGAGGTCTATAACGAGAAATGGATTCAGGACAAGAATCAAATAGCAGTTAGTACCTCTCAGTTTATTGGTGAGCGTTTGGGAGTAATTGAAAATGAATTGGGGCATGTGGATGAAAATATCTCCAACTACAAGAGTGAACATCTCTTGCCCGATGTCCAAACAGCCTCTAACCTATATATGAACCAGTCGGCAGAGAATAAAAAAGAGATACAGGCGCTTTCCAATCAGCTTTCCACGGCCCAGTATATCCGTCGCGAACTGAACAGTAAGGATATGAACCAGCCATTACCGACCAACTCGGGAATCTCCAGCGTTAATATTGAAAGCCAAATCGGTGAATACAATAAGATGGTTTTGGATCGAAACCGGTTGATAGCCAACAGTAGTGAGAAAAATCCGTTAGTGAAAGATTTGGGAAATTCGATGCAGAGTATGAAGCGTACCATTTTACAATCGGTGGATAACCTGATTGTATCGCTGAATACCCAAATACGCAGTATCCGTCAACAGGAGGCAATGAACACCCAGCAATTAGCATCTAATCCAAGTCAAGCAAAATATCTGCTATCGGTAGAACGTCAGCAGAAAGTGAAAGAAGAATTATATCTCTATCTACTTCAGAAGCGTGAAGAAAACGAACTTTCGCAAGCGTTTACCGCTTATAATACAAGGGTGGTCACAACACCACGCGGTAGTGCTTTACCTACGGCACCAGTCAAAAAGGACATCTTGTTGGTAGCTTTTGTTCTCGGTCTGCTGATTCCAGCGGTCATAATCTTTATGCAGGAGAACATGAACACCAAGGTGCGTGGTAAGAAAGACCTTGAGAACCTAAGTATACCCTATATCGGTGAAATTCCATTATATGGTAAGGGTAAGAAAAAAAACAAATCTCAGGAAAAAATAATCGTGGTGGAAGAAGGCAATCGCAACATCATCAACGAAGCTTTTCGTGTACTTCGCTCCAATGTGGATTTTATGACCGGAAAAGAAAGCAAGCAGAAAGTATTTGTGGTCACCTCTTTCAATCCGGGTAGTGGAAAGAGTTTCTTTTCAGTGAACATAGCCATGAGCTTTGCCATTAAAGGGAAAAAAGTATTAGTGATAGATGGAGACTTACGGCAAGGATCCACTTCTGCTTATGTAGGGTCGCCTAAGAAAGGCTTGAGTGACTATTTGGGTAACAGGGTGGCCAATTGGAATGAAGCACTTGTAACAGATAAGAAACATGCCAATTTGCATGTTCTTCCTGTGGGAACTATTCCCCCAAATCCGACAGAGCTGTTGGAAGATGGAAAATTTGCAACCTTGATGCAAATCTTGCGCAACGAATACGATTATATCTTTGTGGATTGTCCACCGATAGATATCGTGGCAGACACACAAATCATAGAACAGTATGCAGACCGGACACTTTTTGTAATACGAGCCGGACTGTTGGATCGCTCACTGCTGTCCGCATTGGAAACTTTCTATCAAAAAAAGCGTTTCAAGAACCTTGCAATTGTACTGAATGGCACGGAAAGTACTGGTGGACGCTATGGCTACCGTTACGGATATAGTTTTGGTTACCACAATGCCTATACATCTTATTATGGAAACAAATAATATAATCTGTAGTATTTAAGTTGAAATATGTGGTTTTTTGAATCTTCTATTTCCATTACAGAAAGTGGTGTCTTACAAGGGATGACTGATTGCCATAGTCACTTGTTGCCAAGTGTAGATGATGGAGTAAAGACGGAAAAGGATACGTTCGTTATTTTGGACGAGATGGAGCGACAAGGAGTTCGAAAAGTATGGTTGACTCCTCATATTATGGAGGACATACCCAATGAAACCGTTATGTTGCAGCAGAAGTTTCAGAATTTGAGGCAAGAATATCGGGGAAAAGTGGAATTGTCTTTGGCGGCAGAATATATGCTGGATGCCCTCTTTGAGAAACGATTACAACAAGATGATTTGCTTCCATTAGAAGAGGACAAACGATACCTATTGGTTGAAACTTCTTACTTCAATCCACCGATGGATTTACTTTCAACCTTGAAGCGAATTCAATCAAAAGGATATTATCCGCTATTAGCTCATCCGGAGCGGTATGAATATATGCAAATGAAAGATTATAAACATTTGAAAGAAGACCGAATCTCTTTTCAGTTGAATGTACCTTCGTTGACAGGAATGTATGGTAAGCATGTACAGAAGAAAGCAGAAATACTATTGAAAGCTGGGATGTACGATTACATCGGTAATGATACCCACTCTGTGGATTTTTATTTACGACTGTTACAATGTAATATTCGAAAAAAAGTGGCAATTAACCTCGCCAATCGTAACCGTGGTTTCGATTGACCTTTAATTTATCGAAAGTATATAAATTCAGTTTGCAAAACTTCAATAATAATAAAATAAATCAATGAAAGCTTGTTTTATGGGCTTGGGCTACATCGGACTACCCACAGCCATTATTGCCGCCAAACACGGTGTTCAAATAACGGGAGTTGATATCAATCCCCATGTAGTGGAAATGACTAATGCAGGACATCTGCACATTATTGAACCGGGTATGGAGAAAATGTTACAGGAAGTAGTGAAAACTGGCATGTTGAAGGCTTCGGTTACCCCAGAAGTAAGTGACGCTTATTTTATGGTAGTTCCTACCCCTTTCAAGGGGAACCATGAACCGGATGTAAGTTACGTGGAAGCTGCTACTCGTGCTGTATTGCCGTTGCTAAAAGAAGGAGATCTTTATGTAATAGAATCCACTTCCCCCATAGGAACCACAGAGGCCATGGCACGCATCATCTTTAATGGACGTCCAGAACTGGAAGGTAAGATTTATATAGCCTATTGTCCAGAACGTGTATTGCCCGGTAATGTAATTTATGAATTGGTACACAACGACCGTGTCATCGGTGGTTTAAATATCGAATCGACCGATAAGGCCATTGAATTCTATTCCCAATTTGTACAAGGTACGCTTCACAAAACGAACTGTCGCACGGCAGAAATGTGCAAACTGACAGAGAACTCCAGTCGCGATGTACAAATTGCCTTTGCCAATGAGCTCTCACTTATCTGCGATAAGGCGGGCATCAATGTTTGGGAGCTTGTCAACCTTGCCAACAAGCATCCGCGTGTAAATATCCTGCAACCCGGTTGCGGTGTAGGGGGACATTGCATTGCGGTGGATCCATACTTTATCACAGCAGATTTCCCTGCAGAAAGTAAGTTGATTAGCGATGCCCGTGATATTAACAACTATAAGAGTTTCTGGTGTGCCGAGAAGGTAAAAAACGCCATGTTAGAGTTTGAATTGAAACATCATCGCAAACCTTGTGTCGCCATGATGGGACTTGCCTTCAAACCCAATATCGACGATTTACGTGAAAGTCCTGCGAAATATATTACCACGAAAGTGATGCAAAGCTGTAATAATGCCGACATTTTGGTTGTGGAACCGAATGTAAAAGAGCATAACGTGTTTAAGTTAACCGATTATCGTGAGGCTTATGATAAAGCAAACATCGTGGTATTCCTTACGGCTCACAAGGAGTTCAAAGAGCTATCTTGGAGAGAAGATAAGATGATGTTGGATTTTTGTGGGGTATTTAAGAAGTAAAAGTATATGAAAGAATTATTTCGCTATATACAATCTGATTATTATCGATATACAGGGGAAATGAGGGGGGGGGGTAAAATACTACTTTACCTTCTTTTCAAACGGAATCACTGCTTTAATTACAGTTTTTGGTTACGGTTGGCATCAAGGAAGAACATATTGTTCCCTTTAGCCGTTCTGATGCATCGTCACCTAACCAATAAATATGGAATACAGATCCCACGAACTATAAAAATAGGGTATGGATTCTATATAGGCCATGGTATAGGCATTGTGATTAACGCCGGAACTGTGATAGGAAATAATGTAAATATTAGTCAGTTTTTATCCATCGGAACCAACAAGCGGACTCCGGCAAGAATAGGCAATAATGTCTATATCGGTCCTAATGTTTGTATTGTGGAAGATGTTAACATTGGTAATAACAGTTGTATTGCAGCAGGTGCGGTGGTTGTGAAAGATGTACCGGAAAACACTACTGTGGCAGGATGTCCAGCAAAAGTGTTAGGTGAAAACAAGCATTCCGAATATGTACACAATCGTTATAATATCAATCATTAGGTAAAAAATTGACCGCTTTACAATACATCAACTACACAAATAACAAACTGTTGGAAGAACTAAGTACGTACCGTTCTAATTCTACTAACGAGCAATTCAAAGTAGCACATTACAGCTTAAGCAATAAGCTATTTTTATACAATCGTTTCATGAGCACAGTATCTGACAATAATAAACGAATCGCCAAGAATACTCTCATACTTTATGCGAGAATGTTCTTGGTAATGTTCATATCTCTATACACCAGCCGTATCATATTAAAAACGTTGGGTATTTCTGATTTTGGTATATTTAATGTTGTTGGAGGCGTGGTAATGATGATGAATGTAGTAAACAGTGCTATGTCGGTGTCTACACAGCGATATTTGACTTTTGAATTAGGGAAAAAAGATTATGTCCAATTTACCAAGACATTCAGTATGTGCATGAATATATTTTTTCTCTTGTGTGTTTTGATATTAGTTTTAGGAGAAACTGTTGGTTTATGGTTTGTAAACACATACTTGATTATTCCTCAGGAAAGAATGGAAGCAGCTAATTGGGTTTACCAATTCTCTTTACTTTCATGTATGTGTACACTTTTAAGCAACCCCTATAATGCCACAATTATATCGCATGAACGAATGAATGTATACGCTTATATCGGCATTACGGAAGTCTTTCTTAAACTTGCCATTGTTTATGTTTTACAGATAATTCAGATAGATAGGTTGACAACTTATGGAGTATTGACTTTTATCAGTTCGTTAACAATAACACTAATTTACCGCTGGTATTGTGTGAAACATTTTGCCGAGGTACGGTATTCATTTTATTGGAATAGGCAATTATTCAAACAATTAGCTTCTTATTCAGGATGGAATCTATTCGGTTCTCTTTCCGGAGTAGCCAAAGGGCAAGGATTAAATATTCTTATCAACATATTTTTTGGTCCATCGGTGAATGCTGCACGTGGAATAGCTTATCAAGTCAATGGCGTGATTCAATCTTTCTTCTCTAACTTTTATACAGCAGTGCGCCCACAAATCACAAAATACTACGCTCAAGGTAATAAAGAAGATATGTTTAAATTGATATTCAATAGTTCTAAAATGGCATTTTTTCTTATCTTATTTATTTCTCTTCCATTGGTTATAGAAACTCCATTCATAATACAATTATGGCTTGGGCAAATGCCAGAATATGTTGTACCGTTTGTTAGATTGGTAATTGTTATTACAGCTATAGATTCCATGTCTACTCCATTGATGACAGCCATTCATGCCACAGGCAATAATCGTTTATATCAATTTTCGGTAGGTTTAATTATGATAATGACCTTACCTATTTCCTATATATTTTTAAAATCAGGTTATTCTCCGTTATCTGTTTTTGTCATATCATTGGTATTAAGTATGATTAGTCTATTTGTGAGACTTGGAATAGCACACAGACAAATTGGATTACCATTCATGGAATATACAAAGCATGTAGTGTTCCGTTCATTTCTTGTCGCATCATTGGCCTTTATAATTCCAGCATGGTTGCATTGCATAATGCAGCCGGGTTGGATTGCAACTGTTAGTGTGTGTAGTATGTGTGTAGTAAATAGTCTTTGTTTTGCATTTTTTGCTGGACTTAGTTTATCCGAGCAGCAAGTTTTAGCCAACCTACTAAAAAATAAACTAAAAATAAACAAATGATAAAACTCGTATCCAAAGATAAATGTACCGGATGTGGCGCTTGTTCCTATATATGCCCCAAGGGATGTATAGAAATGAAGGAAAACGATATGCATGAATTACTGCCTGTTATCAATGCATATATGTGTGTGGAGTGTGGGAAATGTGTTAAGATATGTCCTGTTCTGAATCCCGTGGAAACTTATGTTCCAATAGAGGCTTATGCAGCACGTAGCAACGACAAGAAAGAGGCTTTCAATAGTGCTTCCGGTGGAATTGCCAGTACTTTATATCGTGACGGCCTCAAAGAAAATGCCTATATTGCAGGTGCTGTGCAGAATCCTGATTTTAGCGTAAATCTTATCTCTGGGAAAAATATTGAACTTATTAACCAGTTCAAGAATTCCAAATATGTATTTAGTACGGCTTATCGGTTATATCCAGAACTGGCAACTTTATTGAAACAAGAAAAACAAGTAATCGTAGCTGGACTTCCATGCCAGATTGCAGCTATCCGTAAGATATTCAAGGATAATCCTAAGTTATTCTTGATTGACATAGTATGTCATGGTACTACACCAACGGCTTATTTACAACAGCACATCAAAAAGATAGAACAAGAAATGGAACAATCTGCCACAAAGATGTTTTTCAGAGACCCTTATGTTTATACTTTTACTTTTACTTTTACTTTATATAATAAACATGGCGAGCGCTTCTATGCAAAACGAACAAAAGATGGTGATACATATCAATTTGGCTATCATCGAGCCATATCCTATCGCGAAAGCTGTTATTATTGCCCATTCGCATGCAATAAACGAACCGGTGATTTATCCTTGGCAGATTATCCGGGTTTAGGTTGTATTATCCCTTTTACTCACGAACGGGAATTTATCAATTGTGTATTGGTCAATACGCTTAAAGGTAAAAATTGGTTTCGGAAATCAATAAACAAAGGGAGTATTCTTGCATGGGAGCGTCCTATAGACGAAGCTATTGCCTATAATAGGCAGTTAAACACTCATGCAGAAAAAAGTGCCTATCGTCTTATGTTTGAGAAAACGATGCGAACAAATGGAGCAGATTTTGAGAAAGCGATGGTTCCACTTATGCGTAAAGGTTTACGTAAAGAAAAGATAATCCGCTTGTATATGTTACCGAAACGTATAGTAGGAAAAGTTAAACGGGTAATAAAGAATTTAATAAAATGAAAAGAGTAGGAATTATAACCATACATCATTCTCCTAATTATGGAGCATGTCTCCAATCATACGCCCTTTATAAATACATAGTACAACAAGGGGCATATTGCGAAATAATTGATGTACACCGTCCGATTCATTCAGATTATATTTATGAAAAACGTTATTCGTCCTATAGAAACAATCAGTTCAAACCTTCTGTACGAATTAGAAAAGCTTTAAAAAACATAATTAAGAAGGTACTGGGACGTGAAACGGTTGTAAAACAATTTACTTCTCCAATATCTGAACAGCGTTTCAAAGAATTCAATTCCATTATAAAATATTCACAAACATATAATCGACTATCGGATCTAAAAAAAAATCCTCCCGTTTATGATTTGTATATATCAGGAAGCGATCAACTTTGGAATCCAGCGCAACCCTACTGTTTGGAACCTTATTTTCTAACATTCGTTCCTGATGGAAAGAAAAAAATATCTTTTGCCACAAGTATAGGACTTACCGAATTAACTCAGCAAGAAAAGTCTGATTTTAAAAGATGGTTAAGAAGTTATGATGCCGTTTCCGTCAGGGAAAAACAAGGCAAAGCACTACTTGATGCATTTGTAGAAAGAGATATTGAGCAGGTTGCAGATCCCACATTCTTATTGGACACATCATACTGGAATGAAGTAGCAATATTTCCACAAACAAAGAAAAAGTATATCCTACTTTTTCTGCTAACTGCAAATGCCGACATTTTGGATTATGCAGTACGTTTAAGTCATGAAAGTGGACTTGAACTAATTGTTTTAAAGACTTCACAGTTGGCAACTACAGAAGAAATGTATACTGTTGATAATGATTGTGGTCCACGGGAATTTATTGGATATTTAGGGCATGCCAATATGGTAATAACCGACTCTTTTCACTGTACGGTTTTTTCTTTATTAATGGGTGCGAAAAACTTCTATACATACATAAATGTAGCCACCAAACGTGGAAGTCGTATCACAGATTTGTTGAGTACATTCGGATTAGAAGATCATCTACTACCAACAGATTTTTCTAAAAGTTATCAAGAACTCACTCTAAAGCTAATCAACAGAGAGAAGATATTCAAAATTATTGAAAATGAAAAAAAACACGCAAGAGCATTTTTAGATAGATGGATAAAAGCATGAATAATATAACTCAATTTTCCGATTGCTATGGCTGTGGCATGTGTGCCATAGTGTGCCCAAAACAGATTATATCTATTCAACAAAATATAAACGGTTTTTATGAACCTGTGATAAATAATGATAATGAATGCATCCATTGCGGTCAATGTTTAAAAGTTTGTTCTTATGCTGACGAACAATTGGCACAAAACAATGATGTACTGGCAAGTTATGCTGCCTGGAGTAAAGATCCTGTTATACGAAAAAAATGCTCGTCCGGCGGCGTAGGATTCGAAATTAGTAAAATACTACTTGAGCAAGGCTATAAAATATGTGGCGTTCGTTATAATCCAACTTTAAATCGCGCAGAACATTATATTTCGGTTTCAAAAGAAGAATTAGTACAATCGGCAGGAAGTAAATACATTCAGAGCTATACTGTCGATGGTTTTCGTTCAATTGATCGCAAAGAAAAATACCTGGTGGTAGGTACTCCTTGCCAAATAGATTCATTTCGTAGATATATTCGCAAAAATCATATAGAAGAGAACTTCATTTTGATGGATTTCTTTTGCCACGGTGTACCATCCAAAAAAATGTGGGATAAATATCTGTCAGAGACGGAAAAAATTACAGGAAAAGTGATATACGCTTCCTGGCGTAATAAGATAACCGGTTGGCACGATTCATTGGCAATGGACATTGATGGTGAACATACCGGAGAGAAAGTGAATTGGCATGATTCTTACAATCTGTTAATAAAGGGGGAAAAAACTTTCTTAAATTCCCGGTATTCTCAAGGTGATGCCTTCTATCAGTTATTCCTCAGTGACAACTGTTTGGGTAAAGCTTGCTATGACCATTGTAAATTCAAGTTTCGTTCATCTTCAGCAGACATTCGTATTGGTGACTTATGGGGAAAGAAATATCAGGAAAATGAAGATGGAATCACCGGTGTAGCTGTATTTTCGAAGAAAGGAAAATCTGTTTTGATGCAGTCTAATTGTGAATTTGTGGAAGAGCATTTTGATACTGTTGCCGAAGGGCAAATGAAAGCCCCTGCAAAAAGAGGTAGAATGTATCCTATAGTTCAAAAAATGTTACTTAATGATGATACTTCTATAAAAGAAATCAATTTGTTGATATTAAAAGAAAAAAAGAGACGGATGAATATTGAAAGGATAAAACATCCGTTACGCACATTACTTAATATTATAAAAAAAATAAAATAGATGAAAATTTGCACAATTACCTGCCACGATGTATATAATTACGGAGCTTCACTTCAAGCATATGCTTTGCAACAGTATCTGTCATCATTAGGGCATGATGTGAAAATCATAGATTACAAACCAGATTATATGCGAGTTCATTATAAATTTTGGTTTGTACCGCAAAGTTCACATTACTACAAACGAGCTATAAAGTCTCGTTTGTTCCGATTCTTTTTATGCTGTTATTTTGCGCCTAAACGTTATTCCACATACGGTAGAAAACTAAAATTTGATTCTTTCACAAAAGAATATTTGCTGTTGACACGACGTTACAACTGTTACCAAGAATTAAAAGACAATCCTCCCGTAGCAGATATCTACATCGCTGGTAGCGACCAGATATGGAATAGTGTACTCCCAAACGGAAAGGATCCTGCCTATTTTTTACAATTTGGAGATGAAAATGTAAAGCGAATTTCATATGCTGCAAGTTTTGCTATATCACAGATTGCATGCGATATTAAACCTCTCAATAGCAAATGGTTGAAAAAGTTGGATGCCATATCTGTAAGAGAACATACAGGTCTATCTGTACTTCAATCATTAAAAGTGAAGGGTGTGGAAGTCGTTGATCCGGTTTATCTATTAAATCGTATGCAGTGGTTAAATTTTGCAGGAAAGGATCGTCTAATAAAACAAAAATATGTACTTGTTTATGATTTATACATGAATGATGAACGATTATGTATTGAAGCCAAAAGACTTTCTAAATTATATCATTTGACAATCGTTTCAGTGGATGGAAACATTAAGTGTCCATATGCACAAAAGAACATATCTAATGCCGGACCACAGGAATTTGTCAATCTCATTTTCCATGCAGAATATGTAATAACTAATTCTTTTCATGCCACTTCGTTTTCTTTAATACTGAACCGCCCTTTTGCCGTATTTTACAATTATGATAATATTTCCCGTATATCAGATATTTTAAATCACGTAGGATTAAGTCATTGTCTTAATGCGGATAATCCAATATATAATTATAACTGGATGAATATAAACCAATATCTGGCCGAAATGTGCAAAAAGAGTTATCAGTTCTTAGTTTCTAATCTGAAATAGCATGCTATACTGGTTATTTGTATTAATTTGGTTTTTTTGTGGTATCCAAATATTAAGAAATAATGGGATAACGAGAATGTGTTACTTTTTTGTAGGCATTTTTTTCGTTCCTTCCGTCTTAAAGATTATTCCACAAGCTCTTTTGATGGGACATACCTTTTATGCTACTACATTTATAGTTTCAATGTTCCGATTTCGGGAATTGAAATTGGAAACGTTTTTATCTTGCCCTTTTTTTTATAGTCAATTTTTCATTTTATTAGCATCTTTGCTCATTGGAATTTTTGACTTTAGAATAGGTGTTCCATTAGGCCTTTTAAGAGGAATCACTTCGTTTGTAAGTTCTTATTTCTTGTTTTTTGTAGGCTGGGTATCTTTAACATCAGCATCACAAGCAGACTTTGTATCTAATGACACAAGTGCGATAAAAGAACAGACCTTCTTTGAAAGAATACTTCCGTTAATCATGCCAATTTTATTGTTTGGGGTTTGGAGCGCATTTTCTCGCAGTAACCCCATCTTAGATGCTGTAGGTCTTAATGGACGTTTTTTTTATGAAAATATGGACAATTTCCGTAGCTTTAGAGTTACTGGAGCTTGCGTTTCTTCTTCGGTTTATGGACTTGCTTGTGCCACACTTTTTCTATGCTCTTTTTTTCTTACTAGATATAGAACTAAAACCATGATATTTACTATGATTTTATTATTAGTAAATTTAGCTTTGTCTGCCACTCGTGCTGCTATCATTCCATTTTTAATAGGATTGTGTACATTTATTATACTTAATAAAAATATAAGCAATGTTGCACAAAAATCAATCATTAGCATCCTTGTTTTGTTATTAATATCTCCATTATTACCTCATTTTATAAATGATTTCATAAGCCAATTATTAGATTCTGTAATGGACGTTTTTCTTCCCTCAGGAAGCGGAGGTACTAAATATGGAGGAAGTAATGTGGATGCACGCGAAATGCAAATTATGGCAGCTTTCCAGTATCTGAAACAAAAACCATTTTTTGGACATGGATTTGCGTATTTTGCAGAGGTAATTTCCCATGGTAAGAAACACCAAGAACTGTTAGGAATGGAAAGCTATTTGTGTATAATCGGAGTTGAATATGGTCTTATCTATTTAATCACTATTATCGCTTTTTATGTACAGTGTTTTATCTATTTTTGGCGTAGTAGAGTATATAATAAACTTTATTCAGATTTAGGTTTGTCATTGATAACTATGTTTATACCGTTTCTGATTTTCGCATGGGTAGGTGGCTGTTGGTTCTTTTTCCTTCCGCTACTTGGATATGTAGCAAAAGCTATTTATATAAGTAAAAACGAACAAATTGTCTAATGAACTTTAGAATATGAAATCACAAATCCACTTTGTATTAGGAGCCGGAGTATATCCATACCTTACTGGAGGTATGGAAATATTCAATTATTATCTCATTCAAACTTTACACAATAATTTCAAGATTTCGTACACAAGTTACTTCCGCTTAAATTATGAAGGTGTGAAATTTAAACGTTGTTTACCTATTAAGCCTACCAAATATCTTTTCCCTATACAACTGTTTTTTCATCTGCTTTTCACGAGAAAAGTCAAATGCGTACTTTTTTCATATTCGGCAGCTCACGCAATTGTATGGCGTTCATACAACTTGATTTGCAGGGCATTGCATAAGAAATATATTGCTGTAATTCATTATGGCGATGTTACACCAAGTAAAGATATTGAAACATATAAGCGCTTTTTTCGTGATGCTGAAATTGTTATTGCTGTTTCAGAGGACATAAAAAAGAATTATGATTCTAAGTATGGTATCAATTGTAAGGTCATCTATCCTCTTGTACCATTCTCAGAAGCAGAAATGGACAAACAGACATTAAGAAACAAATATCATATACCTACAGCACCTCATGTGATCTGTATGATAGGTTCCTTAAAAGATATGAAAAATCCGGAGACAATTATCGAGGCTTTGAAACTTTTCTCTTCAGAGGAACTGAAACTGTTCAATCCACACATAGTCTATGCCGGTGATGGAGCATCGCGAGAATATTTGAAAAAAAAAGCAGCAGAATATAAATTAGAAAACAGAATATCTTTCTTAGGAAATATCCCTAAAGAAAAGGTAAAAGATATATATAAGTTATCTGATTATTACCTGATAGCATCTGATTTTGAAGGAACATCCGTTTCTCTGCTTGAAGCGATGTTTAATCGCAAGCCAATCATAGCCTCACGAGTATCAGGTATTGTAAATACAATTCGAGAAGGAAAAGATTGTCTAATGTTCACGGTGAAGAATGCTGCAGAATTGAAAGGATGTCTTATTAAATATATACAGCAACCGCAACTAGCGAAAGATTTGTCTTCAAATGCCTATGAGCATTATTTATGCAATTATAATTATGATAATGTTGTTGCAGAGTATATTGAAATTCTAAATCGATAAAGATTGCATTATGAAGATAATTCAAATAATATATAGCCTTTGCCCTGGTGGGGCAGAAAAGTTTGTAGTCGATTTGTCCAACCAATTGGCAACAATGGGGCATGACGTGACTTTGTGTATGCTGCGTGACGTTACGGATGAATCATTAACCTTCAATAAGCAGTTCCTGCAAAGTAATGTCAAACTACATTCCATGAAATTCTCCAGAGGATTCTCGTGGGGCAAGTGCCGTAGCGTGGAGAAGTATATTCAAAACGAACGGCCAGATGTAGTGCATTGCCATCTGAATGTCATTCCATATGTGTATAGACTTGCTTTATGTTGTAAAAAAATAAAGTTTTTTCATACGTTGCATAGCGTAGCTTCAAATACAGGGGGAACAGGTCTACAATATCAACTAAATCGTTTGTTCTATAATCATAATTGGATTCGACCTATATGTATATCTAAACTGTGTAAAGATTCCTACGAAGATTATTACAAATTGTACAATGCTCCATTTATAAATAACGGACGAGCCTTGGTTGCTGCTTCTCCCTACTATGAAGAGACTAAACGAGAAGTAGAATCTTATAAGACGTCTCCTGACACGCGGATATTTATTCACGTTGCACGTTTCAACCCACTAAAAGACCAACAACTATTAGTGGATTCATTCAATCGACTTAATCAGGAGAATATTGATTTCACCTTGTTGGTTATTGGCAGTGATTATGACTGTGAAGAAGGACAGAAATTGCAGCAAGTTGCATGCTCAAAGATTCACTTTTTAGGTAAAAAAAATAATGTGAACGACTATCTATATTGTGCAGATGCCTTTTGCTTGACCTCCGTTTATGAAGGACTGCCGATTAGCTTACTGGAAGCCCTTTCGTGTGGTGTCACACCTATTTGTACTTCTGTGGGTGGTATTCCTGATGTGGTTATTGATAACGTGAGTGGCTATTTATCAATAAACAGAACAATCAGTGGGTATATGGAAGCAGTGAAACGTTTCCTTACTTATCCACTTCCTCGAAAAGAATTAATACGGTACTATCACAAACATTATTCAATGGCAGTGTGCGCAAAGAAATATGTAAATTTATACGAACAATAAAGATAGTTCAAATGAAATGTAAAATTTGCCAAATAGAAGAAGCAAACAAGACTAATTCGCATCAATTTCCAAGTTTTCTTGCTAAAATAATTAAATTCAACAGTAATTATAAAAGAGATACAGAGTTGATGTTCTCTTTTGATAAATACAAAACAAATATTTATGCTAGAGAACATAGTCAAATAAATGGGATGACTTGTTTGATAGCCTCACGGATAATGAAAGATTAAAAGAATTAAGTGTGAATCCTGTTTCTGAAAATTACGTGTTTTGTGAAATTTGCAAAAAGGCACTAAGCCAATATTTAGAATCACCATATAGCTCGTTTCACAAGAATAAGCAACACGTTTCAGCAGAAATTCCCTTGATATTTTTATAGTTTGGAGAATCTCTACACAACGGAAGAGCGGGTTTTCGTTAGGTAAAGAATTAGAAGAACAACTTCGTTTTATTTTATACCAATATATACTTTTAAAACAAGAAAAGAAAGATGCTACTTCACTTGTACATTCTTTAAACATTAAATGTCGAATAGAGACATATAGGGATTATTGTCGTAAAAATGCAGTTTTTATCATTGTAATTATGATGCAAAAAAATAAAATTTCCTCAATGATAGTTGGAGATATTTGTATTTACATAAACTTTGAAAATGAGAGTATTTCATCTCATTACAATTTTGGGAATTGGAAAGTTTCTTTCGTGATGCCGCAATAAACAGTAGGAAAGAAACTGAAAACACACAATCTATAGATTGTGTGTTTTATCAATCTGTCATGTCTCGATTTATTAAAAAAGCCACAACGATAAAAAATGTGGGCTTTTTGAAATAGCCGATATCATGTGGCATAAATCTGGACGTTTTGATTTTATGCCTATCAGAATGAAAATAGAATTTATATCAGGCATAGTAAATGAGAATATGAAATTGGGAGACCGATACCAGCCTCAATATTTCATTGATAATAAAAAAAATGCAGTGTCAAATCCTATGCTTTATATTTAAGATGCTAACAAGAAAAATTTCAGGACATATTCTAACCATAGGCTGCGAATATCGTCATCCTAAGGGAGGAGTGGCACAGGTGATGTACAACTATGAGAAATATGTATTCCCTGTGTTCAATTGCATAGTTAACTCAGGAGGAACAAATAATGTAGCGAAGCTGCTTAAAGCCATTTCTGGCTATTTACTTATGGCTATTCATTTGACAACAGATAGTCATCTTCGTATTGTCCATATCCATACGTCTTCTTACAACAGCTTCAAACGATCTGCATATTTCGTAAGGTTGGCAAAAGCATTCGGGAGGAAAGTAGTATTACATATTCATGGAGGTGACTTCAAAAAATATTACGTTACAAACCCGAAATGGATTGCTTCCGTGTTGAATCGGTGTGACATGATTGTTACCTTGTCCGAATCATGGAAAAATTACTTTCAGACCATTACTAATGGTCCTCAAATACGCATCGTGGAGAATATCGTGGCACCTCCCCAAGAAGGATGTCAGTTGTGGAACGATGGTAAATGCCATTTGCTTTTTTTAGGAAAGGTATGCAAGGAAAAAGGCATCTTTGACTTGCTGGATGTAATACGCAAGCATAAAATGGAGTTTGAGGGTAAAGTTGTACTTCACATTGGGGGAAACGGAATGACGAACGAACTAACTGGTAGAATGCAACAGGACGAGTTGAGGGACATAATTGTGTATGAAGGCTTTGTGCTCGGTACACAAAAAATTGATTTGCTATATAGCTGTAGCGCATTCATCCTGCCCTCATATACCGAAGGCTTGCCTATCTCCATCCTCGAATCCATGTCATATGGCAAACCGATACTAGCTACACCCGTAGGAGGAATCCCTGAAATAGTGAAACAAGGCGAGAATGGCATACTGTTTCAGCCAGGAGATAAAGAAGCTATCTATGCAGCGTTAACTCAGTTTGTATGCGACAAGGAACAGCAAAAGTACATGGGCAAGAAGTCCGCTGTGATGATTGAACCACATTTCCCCAATAACGTGAGTAAGAAATTAGATAAACTTTATAGAGAGCTGCTGTAAGAAATGCAACAGTTTAATAATGAAAATATGAAACTAAAGAAATATCTATACGAAACAGCCAAGTATGTCTTGCGCAGTTATCCTGTCATCTATCCTTACATCAAGGAGGTTGAAAAACTATATGCTATGTCTCCGGAGGAATTAAACCAACGAAATGAGAAGCGATTCCTGGAAATTTTTCACCGGGCTTACGACAAGTCTCCTTTTTACCGTAAACTATATACGGAGGCAGGCATACGAAAAGAGGACATCACTAGTCTTACCGATATCAAGAAGTTACCTGTGGTTACCAAAGATATGGTGAAACAACATGCTAACGAGATGCTAACGGTGCCGAAAAGGAAAGTGCGTAAAGGTAATACCAGTGGAACTACAGGCACACCACTGTCTGTGTACAGCGATTGGAAATCTATTTGGATGGTACAGGCATACTTGTATTGCACTCGAAAACGCTATGGTTTCACTTATGGACAACGATTCGTTTCTCTTCGCGGACATCTAGACAAGAACAACCTTTCTCTGAAAATACATTTAAGTAACACGTTGTTCTTGTCTAGTTATAACATCAATCCTGCTAATACCCAATTTTATTATGACAGCATTAGAAAATTCAAGCCAAGGGCTATAGAAGGTTATCCTAGCAGCCTTTATACATTGGCTTTGTTATTAAGTGATGCCGGATTAAAGTTGGAAATTCCTGTTGCATTCACATCTAGTGAAACTTTGCTGCCTTACCAAAGGGAAAAAATAGAACAGCAATTTAACACTCAGATATTCGACTTGTATGGCATGACGGAACGAACCATTTCGTTAATGGAGGCCTACAACCATCAAGGGTATTACGAGATGCCTGGATTTAGTATCAATGAGTATCTTGAAGATGGTGAAATTTGTACTTCGCTCATCAATGAGTCTTTCCCCATGATTCGTTATAAGTCAAATGATGTGATGGAAATGATGGAAACCACCGAGGACAATCCTCAAATCGTGGTGAAACATATAGAGGGCCGAAAAGCAGATTACTTGTGCTGCAAGGATGGCTCCCATATTATACTTTTGGACTTTTTGTTTAAGGGAGTGAAACACGTGAAGATGAGTCAACTTGTACAAACTAAAGATGACACATTGGAAATCTACGTAGTTCCTGAGCCTGACTTTGAAGATGTGGATAAGCACCAAATTGAGTACAACTTGATGGATCGTGTAGGAACAGGGAATATAGATTTTCGCATTAAACTGATAAATGAAAAAGATATCAGATATACTCCAAGAGGGAATTTTAAATATCTAATTAACCTAACGTTTATTAAATATCAAGAGACGATTTTTAAAGTAGTAGGTAGAGAAGATGATTATGTAATATGTAAGGATGGCACCCGAGTAACCCGAATAGATTTCATAGAAAACGGAGAACATATCAAGGCTTGCCAATGGATACAGGAAGAGGATGGAAAAGTAGAAATACGCATCGTTCCAGACAAGGGCTTTACAGAAAAAGATCGTTTGTATGTTGTTCGCGAAACTGAGCGAAAAGTCGGCCAAGGCAATCTGGACATAAATACAATCATTGTATCGATAGATAAACTGATATATACCCGCAGAGGGAAATTCAAATTGATAGTGAGGAAATAGCTAATAGTTTAGCTCAATGAATAATGTTGGGATATTCAGTAAATAGTTTTATTTTTCATCGTTTTAAGACAATATTTGTGTCATGTTTTCAAAGAATTCATAAAAAATTATCCTTCAATAGCAAAATCCCCAAATCCAGCTTTCTTGTAGACGTGTCAATTCGCCTATAGCATGAGTACTTATCGTTCCAGATGAAGGTTTTATAGAGAAAGACAGCCTGTTTGTAAAAGAGACAATCTAGAGGTGCATGGAGGTGAACAATTTAAATGTAAAAATAAAAAAAGTCTCTTGGGATAATCTTCTATATACTTTAAGAGAAAAGTTTAAGTTGACAGTAGATAAGTATCTTAATAACTAAAATTAAATAAATTGTCTATAAAATACGGTCAGGTAATCCAGCACGATTTATCAGAAAAAAAATAGAATTCATGCCAAACGAATATTTTTATAGAATTTCAAAAGTGATTATATCTGCATCATATATTTTTTAAAATTAATTTAAATCTTTATTTTCTAGCTTTAAAATACCAAAATCACTACTAACTCTTAAATCCATAAAGGAACTTATTTTACATATAAAGATATAATAACATGTTGATTCCAATGTAGTATTTTTTATCCTGTTTAGAACGAAAATTATTGCATGGGTAATAACAATCTATTTATAAATAAATCATTATACAGAAAAAAGTGATTATAATAGGAAATTCTATAAAAAATCATTGGTTTTAGAAAAGATATGAAATACAACATATTTTCTATGTAGAAAAAACGTAGAAGGTATTATTCTTTTTCAAAATTAAAATAACCATAATATGTTAGAAATAGATAATATTATCAATTCTTTCCTTGCACTAAAAAATTATTGTGAAAGGGAACAATTTAAAGGTTGGGATCCGTATGATGGGTTGAACTCCAAAGTATTTCAAGCATTGCCATTGTTGAAAAAGTCGGCATTATGCAGATTGGTAGTGATACAGGGCTTTAAACGTTGTCCTTTTAATTTGCGCAAATTGGTCCTTGTCCCCAAGGAATATAATGCCAAAGGAATCGGGTTGTTCCTTTCTGGATATTGTAATCTTTATCATGTTGTACATAAACATCCAGAATGGTCGGAAACTTTAGGAACACTTGAAGAGATAAAAAATAGGATCAATGAATTGTCTGAGTTGCTTATCTCTTTGCAATCAAAAGGATATAGTGGCGCTTGTTGGGGATATAACTTCGATTGGCAAGCGAGAAGGCTTTTCCTTTTTCCGAAATACACTCCTACGATTGTGGCAACAAATTTTTGTGCCACAGCTCTGATAGAGGCATACGAAATAACAAAACATATGAAATATTTAGAGGTGGCACTTTCTGCAGCGAATTTTGTAATCAAAGATTTGCATCGGACATCTTATAAGGAAGGTTTTTTGTTCTCGTATAGCCCGCTGCAAGGAAACGATACGGTATTTAACGCTTCATTACTGGGGACTCGACTGCTAAGTTTCTGCTATCATTATACACAAAAAGAGGAATATCGAAAATTGGCCGTACAAAGTATACGAGCTTGCTGTGCAGGACAGAGGGACGACGGTGCTTGGGTATATGGAATGTTACCTATACAGAATTGGGTGGATAGTTTTCATACCGGCTATAATCTGGATGCACTTATCGCTTATCAGGAAATAACAGGTGACGAGAATTTCAAACGATATATAGAGAAAGGATTTAACTACTATATCCAGCACTTTTTCGAACAGGATGGGACACCTAAATATTACAATAGCAGCATGTTTCCCATCGACATTCACTGTCCAGCTCAGTTATTCGTAACACTTTCGAGATTGCACAAATTTAGCGATTACCGTGATTTGGCAGAAAAGGTGATGCTATGGACTATACTGAATATGCAGGACAAAAAAGGGTATTTCTATTACCAATTGAAACCCAAAATCAGTTCTAAAATATCATATATGCGATGGAGCAACGCATTTATGTTTAATGCTATGAGCCATTATTTACTTGCCGAATAATATTTTTTAATCTTATGGATAAAGTTTCATTGAATGGGGTCGAAATATTCCCATTCGATTCCGACCAGCAACTACTGCATTATGTGGACACACATAAGGGTATATTGGTGGCGATCAATGCTGAAAAGATACTGCATGCCACGGAACAGACACGTGCCATCATCAATCGAAATATTGGGTATTGTGATGGAGCCGGTACACAAATAGCTTTAAAGCAGAAAGGTTATAAAGAAGCTTGTAAGATTCCTGGATGCGAACTATGGTTAAAAATTATTACTCACTTTTACAAGGAAAAAACATTCTATCTAGTTGGAGGAAAACAGCAAATCATAAATGAGACCGTAGAGAAACTACGTTCTGAATATGAAAATATCCGAATTGTAGGCTACCGTAACGGCTATATCAAAACGGATGATGAGAAACGACGATTGATAGACGATATTTTGGAGAAGAAACCGGATGTCGTGTTCGTGGCCATGGGGTCACCAAAACAAGAACTGCTGATGGAGGAGATACAGCAACGACATCGTGCCATCTTCCAAGGCTTGGGAGGAAGTTTCGATGTCTATACAGATCATGTGCAGCGCGCACCGAAATGGTGGGTAGAGCATAATCTAGAGTTTGCCTATCGTCTGATAAAAGAACCGAAGCGCTTCAAACGGCAGATTCATTTGGTAAGATACGCATGGTGGTTACTAAGGAGAAAATTATAAACAGAGGATATATGAAGAAAGTAATGTTGGTCTTTGGCACCCGTCCGGAGGCCATTAAGATGGCTCCGTTAGTGAAGGAGTTTCAGAAGCAGAAAGAACGGATAGAGACTGTGGTGTGCGTAACCGGACAGCATCGGGAAATGCTGGATCAAGTGTTAGAAATATTCGACATCAAACCGGATTATGATTTGAATATCATGAAGCAGGGACAGGACCTGTATGATGTGACAGCTCGTGTGCTGACTGGTATGCGTGAAGTATTGAAAGAGGTAAAGCCCGATGTGGTATTGGTACATGGCGATACGACTACCTCAACAGCCGCAGCGTTGGCAACCTTTTACCAACAGATACCAGTGGGACATGTGGAAGCAGGTTTACGTACACATAATATTTATAGCCCGTGGCCAGAGGAAATGAACAGGTTATTGACGGGACGTCTGGCGACCTATCATTTTTCTCCCACTCCGTTAAGTCGTAATAATCTGATTAAAGAAAGCATTGATGACCGTAATATAATTGTAACTGGCAACACAGTGATTGATGCGCTCTATTGGGTAGTGGATAAAATAAAGAACAACAAGGAACTGAATAATGAATTGGAAAATGTATTGAGCAAAGCGGGTTATGATGTAAACCGCTTGAACAATGGCAAGAAGCTGGTATTGATCACGGGGCATCGTCGTGAGAACTTTGGTGACGGATTTATCAATATGTGTACAGCTATTAAAGATTTGATGGTTAAATATCCGGATGTGGATTTTGTTTATCCTATGCACTTGAACCCTAATGTACGCAAGCCGATTCATGAGGTGTTTGGAGAGAATCTTTCTGGCTTAAAAAATATGTTCTTCATTGAGCCATTAGAATATTTGAGTTTTGTGTATCTGATGGAGAAGAGTAGCATCGTATTAACGGATAGCGGTGGCATTCAGGAGGAAGCTCCGGGATTGGGTAAACCAGTACTGGTGATGCGCAATACTACAGAGCGACCGGAAGCGTTAAATGCCGGAACGGTGAAATTGGTAGGTACGGACTATAATAAGATTGTAAACGAAGTATCATCTTTGATTGATGATAAAGCAGCTTATGAAAAAATGAGTAAGGCTGTAAATCCGTACGGTGACGGATTGGCTTGCGGACGTATTGTAAATGCATTGCTATATAGGGTATAAGCTGAATTATGAAGCTGATACTAAATTTTTACCAATCGAAATACTTGTTATTGCTTATGGTTTGTATTACCAAGAGCTAATAAACTTAAAGTGGAAGTTTTTTCTGAAGTTGAACTTCATTATCGAGACTTGTTTCATGGTAAGATATACGAAGTGTTGCTAAACCTAACATCGGGTATAAAATGAAGAATGATGAACGAAAAAAGGAATTTTTTCGGTGGATATTCCTCGGAGAAATTTTGTTGTTTGTGACTTTTCCAGTTTTTACGCAGCAATTATACAAGAATGAGTGGATTGATTCATGTGCTGAGTACGGACATGAATGATGCAGGAAAAACTCGCATAGGTGGTCACTTTTTCAGAAAAGAGTTTCTGCCCAATGTCTGCTTGAATTCGTTAGGAAAGTGGGTGTATCATACAGGCAATCATTTTTGAGCATCACTCCTTTTTCATGGATTGAGTTGGAATTATTTGTATTATACAGAAAATATAAAAAAAACAGTAATATAGATAATATAGGTTTTTATCACAAGAACTGATATTTATCTAAAAGAATCAGGCCTATCAAAGAAAACGAATGATGATCCGATATTACTATTGGAAGTAATGATCACATTACGACGAGTGACAAGGTGAAAAGAGATGATTGGCCGGATAGTAGAAGAACCATATTGGGGAACTATTATGTTGCTGCCACTAAATATACGAAAAAAAACATATCATAGGTTTCTATGTCACCTACCGAAAATGAAAACGTGATTACAATTAAATGGAATGGAGTGGCAGACTGTGTGACTTATCAGCCCTCTTTGCAAAAGAATCTTCGCTTCATTACCCAATATACGGGGAATGATGTAAATGTAGTGTTCGACAGGGAACCGTGGAAGCACTTACAGTCCTCTTTGCAAAACGGGAAATATTCCTTGGAAGGTATATATGCTTTTACATCAACCTACTATAAAATACTAATCAAGAAAATAATAAGGATGCCTACAGTCGTTGTCCGTTTTGAGACTTGTAAGAAAGCCACAGGGTACGGTACGGTTTATTACCGTATCTACAAAGGACATAACCGACGCATGGAATTTTCTTTCCACCTTCATCTACCGACTTCTTCTTGGGATGAAACTACAAGAACAATCCGGGAAGAGCATCCTAAAGCCTGTCTCTTTTGTGCTCAGATAGAAGCGGATCTTCGGCTTTTGAACCGGATTATAACTGAAGATATTACCGGTCGACTGACAATGGGTGATATGATAGCCCAAACAGCAAAGGACAATAATCAAATGAACTTTTTAACTTGTAAGTAAATAGGATGGTACCGTCTTTGACAGATTGCTATCTCCGTCTAGGCTTCAAGGTAACAGAATCCGAAGAGGGACTACGGATAGGCTTCAAGCTGGGAATGGTACATGCCATCGTGAAGGAGGTCCGAAACGAACGTCCTTTGACTCGCTCGGATGCTGAATTGTTCTACGAGAAGTTCTCTACACTAAGTAAAGGGCATCGAAATCTATATTTCAGGATCGTGGCACACGGCGGATTCCTGCCGGAAGCATTGGACTTTGAACTGCATGGGCTGACCGTTTCGGATGAAAGCTATATTGAAAGCCTCTTGTCCGGAAGACATGTGGAGCTTTATCCGCATAACGAAGCGGCTTACAGGGCGATCATGCGGGGATTCAAACAACATCGTATCGGTGCGGTCGTGCAGGCTACCGGGACAGGGAAATCCTATTTGCTGGCACGCTATATCGCAGATCATGCAAAGGAAAAGATATTGGTCTTTGCTCCGAACATCACGATTTTGGACGAGATTCGGAAAGCCGTCGGATTCTCTATTCCGCAAGTGACGTACCGGACATTCCAGTCACTGATCCGTAACCGGGAGGACAATAGGTTGTTACGGGCAGATCATATTCTTATTGATGAATTCCACCATTTCGGGGCGGAAATTTGGGGAGGCGCTTTGCAGGATGTGATAGAAAATAATTCCCGTGCCTACGTCCTGGGAATGTCGGCAACACCGATCCGTCCGGAGGGAATGATTGATACGGTGGATCTTTATTTCGAAGGGAATTTGTTTTATGAACTTACCTTGCTTCAAGCTTGGTATTACAATATCTTGCCGGTTCCGGTTCTGGTACAAAGCGCTTACGGGTTGGACAATAAACTGGACCGGTTGCAAAGGAAGTTGGAACGCAGTGGTTGTTCAAAGGAGCGAAAAGAAAAGGTACAGAGGAAGCTGGATCTGGCACGTGTGGATTTCAAAGAGGCTTTGGGAGCACCAGAGGTCATCCGGAAGTTCCTGCCAACAAGCATACGCAAGCTGCTGGTCTTCTGCCGCAACCTCACCGACCTAAAACAGATGGTGCCGGAAGTATGCGGATGGCTCACGCAGGCTGGACGTACCATCACTCCGTTTGAGATCCATCATGCCCAAGGTGAACGGCAGAACGGCCGGATACTGGATGCATTCCGGGAGGAATCAGACCGGCTGCACGTATTGTTTTCCGTCAACATGCTGATAGAAGGACTGCATGTGGAAGGTGTGGATGCTGTCTTATTCCTTAGACGGACAGAATCATATATCGTTACCTTGCAGCAATTGGGCCGTTGTCTAAATGCCGAGGCTGGAAAACGACCGGTCGTCTTGGATTTTGTCAACAATCTTTCAGGAAAATCGGTCTATGATGTGATGGCTCCCCACTTGGAGCGTCTATCTCTCCTTCCGTCACCCAAAGGATTCGAAGGAAACACCTCTTTTTTGACTACGGGTTTCCTATCAGACATACGGCTGCGCATAGAAGAGATATTGGCAGAACTAGAGCCCTGGCAGATTATGTATGAGAGGCTGATTGAATTCCGTCGGGAAGAAAACGACTGGCCATCAATTACGGAAGGGAAACTCGGTTTGTGGTGCAACACCCAACGCATTGCCTATAAACGGGGAAAATTGCAGGAGGAACGCCGCCGTCAGCTAGAATTGATCGGCTTCGAATGGAACCAGCTCGACTCCAAATGGATGAAAGAATACCGTGCGTTGAAAGTCTTCTTTGATACCTGCGGACGCTGGCCCAAACGTGAAGACGGCCCGCTTGCAACTTGGTGTTATACCCAACGGGAAAGGCGGAAGAATGGACGCTTGAGCAAAGAGCGCATCCGGGCTTTGGATGAGATCGGCTTTGTTTGGAATCAAGACCTTCAAAGGGAATGGATGAAGAATTACGAGGAGTTGAAGTCTTTTGTCGGAAAATATCAGCGTTTCCCTAAATCGACGGAGGGGAATCTGGGTGGATGGTGTCATACACAACGAAAAATGCACAAACTGGGGAAATTATCCCATGATCGCTGGCTTCTGTTGGATAAAATAGGATTTGTTTGGTCAGCGGAACAAGTCTGGCAAGGCAACTTTGAGCAGTTGCGCCTGTTCCATAACCGCCAAGGGCGATGGCCAGGTTGCCGTGAAGGGATATTGGGACGCTGGTGTACTGTTCAGAGACGGGATTATCGAAAAGGATGCATGTCGAACGAACGAAAAGTGCAGTTGGAACGAATCGGTTTCCCTCTGATATGAACCATTGGAATCAGTAGACGTGTCACAAATATTGATGTAGAAAACCTTTCGACAACCATATCATGAATAGGAATTCACTACTACCCCAACGGATGATATATTTGTATTTGAAAACGTAACCAGAGATACTTATACCTTGAAGGCGGAGCAGATGGCAAGATTTCCCTAAAGGCTTCTATTATCGTGAGCAATGAGGGGGACAACGATTATCTCGAACACCGATGGTTCGGTAAACGTCGATGTCGCATCCGAAATATTGAAGGGAAATGAAGAGAATGAGATCGCAATGCCCTTGATCACTCCGATAGATACCGTAGAAGCGGATACGTAAATCATTGTTACTCCCATTTATTCAATGGATGAAGTTGAGCAAGCTGCACTTCATTCCGTCAGTATGAAAGCTGTCGTAAACCCTCCTACTGATCGGTGCAAGAATCAACAGTACCAACGCATCAGTCACCTTGTAGCAGCCGGTAACGCTCGAATATGAGCGGGGCTGGAAATTGCAGAGATCATCATAGTACAAAAATATGTGAACGGCATGCGGGTGGATGTGGAATAGATAGAAAATGGAGGAAAAAGTCACAGTCGTGATTAATCAATTTACCTCCTACTCACTATTATACAGCGTAACTATCAATTCATCAACAACTTCAGAAACCATCAGTTGTACTTTTGATTTTTGAGATAACCTATACGGAAATGGTAATATAGCTATTTCATCAGCTTCTTACCCCTACAAGATCGGTACGGACATCAGATTTTCTAGCACCAACAAAATTACAGCCTACCTGATTGAAACCGTGGCACATGCCGCAAGAGTTGGAGCGACAACGGTTACCAGTACTTATCCTATCAATGTAACTTTGTCGATCGATATCGCAATGAATATCAGCGAACAGCAGGAAGTGACCACACTTACCTTAACGTGAGTTCGATATAATCAGAAAAAATTTAATTGAGTCAGTCAAAATTGCACACAGATTCTTTTCTATTGAAGAACATAAAAACAAAATGAAAAAAAGCTTGTTTACAATTGAACAAACAACGTTCTTTGTATTATTACTTGTTTTCTGAAGTATTGCGGCATGGAGAGTGGCAAACAACGAAGGAGACCTTGGCTATACAAAGGAGTATGAGCTTGGCGATTTTGAGCCGAGCTTTTTTTATTTGTGAACTTTTATGACATTATTATATGCCAGTACTTTAACTATGACGGAAAGCGTATCCTGCTAAGGGGTGCGCTTTTTTGCCTGTATGGCCTCTCTTCTTAGGAACGGCCAAACTGTTAAAGTCCTGTCAGTCCATTGTTTTTTTAAAAATTAAAAATTTCCGTATATCACTTTATTATTAACATGGACTTGATATAATCAGAATAAATTCAATTGTCCGTCATTGATGAGGTTAATATCAATGGCGGACTTTTTTTCAAAGAAGCAATAAGCAGCAATAGCCGATAACACGTTTGTCACAAAGTTGTTGAATGAGCGGTGCCTGGAGTACTCGATCTGTGCGATGTTCTTCAACTCATCATTAACCGTTTCAATTAAAGCCCATTTTCTGATCAAGATTTTATCGGCCATACTCATCATGCTGTTTCTCATGCTGTTCTTCGCCTTTATTACAAGCTGTACGCCATTAAGAAACAAATTCTCAACCAAGGCCTGTCCAATATATCCTTTGTCAGCACATAATTTTCCTTTTATGTTTTTCTGAAACCGCCCCTGCTTTAAGGGGTCCCGGTCATCCACATTCCCGGGAATGAGCATGAAATTGAGGATTCCCCCCCTGTCATAGATAATCAGGTGCGGCTTGAATCCGAGGAACCAGCCCATAGAGCATTTCTCACGCACCGCAAGCCCCCAAAGGTCTTGTGAATCAATATGCGTTGATTACGACAAACACGCAAGGAGGTTGAATCGACAAGGCTGATGCCTGTACAGGTTCCAAGCAAAACATTCTTAATAAAAATAGTCAATGGGAAGTAACACGCTCTTTTCCAATTCCACAAAACGGTTATAAGACACGCGTTTGGGAAACAGTCCCTTCAAATGTTTACAGACATATTCCATATAATAATGCTTGAAGCATCTGAAACCGCCGGAATGAAACAGGATGAGAATAACCATGATTTCCGCGTCGCTCATACGGTTCGGTTTGTTACGATGCTTGCGGTTCTTATCTTCAAGCATATATTTTTTCTGTTACAATGCAAATTCCTTGCAAAAATCATCTGCCAGACAATAAATCTCTATAACTTTAGCCTCTGAGAACATAGCGGTGATCGTTTAAATGTTATATTTGGCACTATAAAGTTAACACTTTTATCGTTATATTCTTATTATTCAAGTAGATATTTATTGGGTTATATCGAACTCACGTTACCTTATCTGATCTGGGATGTAGCGTACTGCCAGACAGTAGGAACAATGTCTGGCACTACCCGGACTTGGAATTGCGAGCATACGGATAAAACTGACTGATCAAATTGAAATAAGACCAGTTTCAAGACATAAATCGTTATTGATTTATCCCGTATGGAAGCCTCTGTCTGAATCCGGTTATCGGAGAAGACAGGGGCTTCTTCTATATTTTATAAATGAATTATAGACAACTAGTAAACTGTCTTGACGAATCCGTTACAAATCCTTGATAGTTTAAAGCGAGTGTTTATGTAAAATGAAAATATTTATGGTAACAGGAAAGGCTTCATTGCAGCATAAGGTCCTTTTAGGATATATGGTATTGATCATGGCTGTTTGTGGCATGGTTTCCATCTTGTTATATGAACGGAGTCGCATGTGTGAGATAAAAGCAGAAACATCAGAGATACGCAGGATACGCCATAACATCAACACGGCACATCGTCATATCACGGAACTCGTCACTTATGGAGAGTCCGTTATTGTCTGGGAGGATGCCGATTTTCGTGAGTATCGCAGAAAACGCTTGCAAACGGATAGTTTATTACAAATACTAAAAGTGAGTTGCGGCACGTTCGTCTTGCCAGGACAGATAGACTCCCTATGTCATTTACTAGAGGTCAAAGAGGTACACCTGCTCCGCATTATGGAGACCATTACTAGACAGGAGGAGGCAGACAGCCTCCTCGCAAACCGTCTGCCTATCGTTATTAGAGATGCAGTTCGTATCCGAACAGTCATCCAGAAGAAAAAAGGTGTTGCCGGCTGGTTCGGGGGAAAAAGGAACGTACAGGTCTTTGAGCCATCGAAAGGACTTCAAGAATTGAATGACAAGCTAATCGCCATGCAGGAGGAACGTGACCGCCGGATAGACGCCTATGCCGACAGCCTGCGTAGGCAGAACAGAACTTTAAACCAGAAGTTGCATATTCTTATCACCTATCTTAACGGGCAAGCGCAAGCAACATTCATCAGTCGTGAGGAAAAAATCACAGAAGCTAGAGATTTCTCTTTCAGATTATTTGTTTTAGTAATCGTCTCCGCTTCCTCCTTGTTATTCATCTCGTTTTTGATCATACGACATGACATCAGGAAAGAAAGGGAAGGACGGATACAGCTTCAAAGGATAAACCGTGAAAACGAGGAACTGCTAGGCATGCGTAAACAGATCATCCTGACTATCTCGCATGACATACGGGGACCTTTGGGTAATATCAGCAACTGCGTGGAACTAGCCTCGGAAACCCGTGAGAAGAAAAAACGGGAAGGCTATCTGGAGAACATCCGCCATTCCTGTCGCCATATACTGAACCTAGTGAACAACCTGATGGATGTTTATAAGATCAATGAGACCAAGGATACTCGTAACGAGATTCCTTTCCGTCTTAATAACTTGCTTGACAACATATCAAAGGAATATGCCCGCAAAGCGAGTAACCGGGCCCTGCTGTTCGAGCATCGGCATAAGAACGTCGGCGATATTACGGTGAGAGGAGACGCGGACAAACTGGAACAGATATTGGATAACCTGTTGACAAACGCCATCAAGTTTACCCTGTCGGGTACGATCCGTTTCCATACCAAATACATGGCAGGCAAATTATATGTGGAGGTCGGTGATACCGGTATCGGTATGGACGAGGAGACATTGGAACGCATCTTCCGGCCATTCGAGCGTGCGGCGCAGGAGATAAACTCGGAAGGATTCGGTCTTGGTCTTTTTATCACGAAAGCTCTTGTGAAGGTACTGGACGGAAGCATTGGAGTAGAGAGCCGACCAGGTAAAGGTACAACATTTCGCCTGTCGTTCCCTCTTCCCAAAACAACAGAAGAACCGGAAACAGAAGAACTTCCGGCACAATCCGTTACGGTACTCCCCAAACATGTACTGGTGGTGGACGATGACAGCATCCTTTTGAAAATAACGGAAGACATGCTCGGACGCAACGGGGTGGAATGCACGACCTGCCAAAATGCAAAAGAAGCCGTTCTCGCACTCGACCGTCAGGATTATGATCTAGTATTGACTGACATACAGATGCCCGTGACCGATGGTTTCGGCTTGTTGAGATTACTCCGCAACTCGGATATCGGAAATTCCCGCACCGTTCCGGTCGCTGTCATGACGGCACGGGGTGACGGAGACTCGGGCGTGTATGTGAAATCCGGTTTTTGTGGTTGCATACACAAACCTTTCTCTTCAAAAGGGTTGCTAACCTTTATCTCCTCTGTTACGGCAGGTGGGATTGCAGGCATGTCTCCATTCGATTATTCCCGTCTGATGGAAAGTACGGATGATCGTCAACATATGTTCAGTCTAGTAGTGAAAGAGTCGGAAAAAGATCTTACCGAACTAGAGGAGGCATTACGGAAAACAGACCGGGAAACCATGCGGAAAACCGTACACCGAATGGCTCCGGTCTGGGAGTTGTTGAATGCAGGCGATGTACTTTTCAGTTATCAGAAGATACTGCATGACAGAACCTCAAGCAACGAGACGGTCAGAGGATACACAAAGAGGATCATGAAACAGATACGGCTACTGATAGACGAAGTGAATAATGAATTAAGAAAGAAAAATGATGGGAATGAAAAAAACTTTATTGATCGTGGAGGATAACTTGATCCTCTGCGATATTCTTAAGAGATGGCTGCAGAAAGCCAATTATGGGGTATTGACGGCCATAGATGAGCCTTCGGCACGCCGGAAAATCAAAGAAAATGACGTGGCACTAGTGTTGACGGATGTCCGTCTTCCCGAAGGAGATGGCATCAGCCTGCTAGAATGGAGCATCTCCCAAGGATTACATATTCCTTTTGTGGTGATGACCGAATATGCCACTATTGCAGATGCGGTGCATGCCGTCAAATTAGGTGCGAAGGACTACCTGCCCAAGCCTGTCCATGAGGTGCAGCTAATGGATCTGTTACGAGGATTGCTCGGACTACCCTTTTTTGTTCCCTCAAAAAAATCATTTATGAAAAGACGTAGCCTGGCGATTCGGGAGACTGACAGGATTGCCTGTCGTGTAGCTCCTTTGGATTGTTCCGTCATGATCCTTGGACCTAATGGTAGCGGAAAAGAATCTGTAGCACAGTTGATCCAACAGCATAGCGGACGTAGGAACAAACCTTTTGTGGCAGTAAACTGCGGTTGTATCCGGGGAGAACTTGCCGCATCAGAGTTCTTTGGCCACGTACAGGGAGCATTTACCGATGCAAAGAAAAATACCACCGGCTATTTTGAAGCGGCCCGGGGCGGTACGCTCTTCCTTGACGAAATTGGAAATATGCCTCCCGAAATGCAGACACTGCTACTCAGGGTATTGCAGGAAAGAGTGTATTGTCCTGTGGGCAGCCGCAAAGAGCTTGAAGCCAATGTACGGATATTGTCGGCCACCAACGAGGATATGGAGCGTGCCATACGGGAGGGACGTTTCCGGGAGGATCTGTACTACCGTCTCGCCGAGTTTGAAATACACCAGCCCTCTCTCTCCGAATGCCCAGAAGATATATTGCCATTGGCTGATTTCTTCCGTGAACAACATTCAGAAGAGATGCATGTGGAAACCTCCGGTTTTACCGAACAAGCCAAAATCTCCATGCTTTCTCATCCATGGCCGGGCAATGTACGTGAACTTGGAAACCGGGTAAGGCGTGCCGTATTGCTAACGGATGCTCCATTGTTAACCCACAAAGATCTAGGTCTTGACGTGAGCATTTGTAAAACAGGTGGAAAAAGCAAGAAAGGCTTAATGGAAGAAGCAGAAGAGAAAGAACTAATAAGGAAAATTCTGGAAGAATGTGGAGGTAAGATCAGCCGTGCGGCGAAAATGTTGGGGATAAGCCGTCCGACGCTATACAAGAAAATGGAAAAATATGAATTGAGATAGAATTTTCATTCGTTTCGTTTATATATAAGCCGGCAAATTCCGTTGGAGAAAGTTTTGTAGCCAAGAAGTTTCCAGCAGGCAGACTGGAATTCTCCAGTCAGGGAGATTCCGCCCATAAGAAAGGGGTAACAAATAAAGTACTGTCTCGTCCACTAGATTATACAGGAAAAGTCCATTAACATATTCTGCGCTTCCTCCATCTCCTACTTCCGCTAGATAAATACAATCCTTGTCGTATTTTTCCCTTACATTCAGCAAGTCCATCAAACCGTAATAAGGATAGATGTGAAATGTGGCCTGCCGCAACCAGCATGGGAAACTATTTCACTTGTTTTCCCTCACCCATCGCACAAGCATCTCGTCTTCATGCGGAAGAAACCCGTCCAAAGTGAGTACCATGATAACTTGAATTTTTACAAGAGGTATGGCAAAGCCCAACACAGAAACCCGCATGGGCTCATTATAAGGTATAGCATAAGCCTCACGCAATAACCTCTGTGCTTTTGAATTTGTCAAATTCCTGTTCAAGACGTCTTGCGACTTATGTATAATAATGGCAGTTCCAATTACCGGAACAGCCTTATTTCTCTATTTTAAGTTTTAAATATACGATATCTTTTTCAATAATCCGATCAGTTGGGGCATAATTTCTTTAATTCCCCCTTCATCTGTCATGATTTGTCGGATTCCTTTCCTTTTTCGTCTTCCAGACCTAGTCGTTTACGGAGTTCTGGATCATTTTTGATACGCTGCATCTCCTCATTGATAATAGCCTGTGCGTCCGCTTTGATCTGGTCGTAATTACGTTGTATCTGTTGCATCATGATATCGTCACCATTCCTGTCCTTGAAGTCGTTGATGATAGGTATTTTCCGATAAGCCTTTTCTTCTGCGCTGATCTTGACATGGTCCACGACAATTTCTGCATGAAATATTTTCTGCTCTATCTTCTCATCAAAATTATCCACCACAGCCCCGACAAACGTACCTTGTGAGAGGTTGGCGATCTTTGATGCGGGAATGAGCGAGTCTAGCTGTGTGTTGATGGAGGTGGATACGTCCTGACGGTTGATGGATACGGACTGACGTTGCTGAAGCACCTTGCCGAAGCGCTCTGAAAGCGTTTTTGCGGTTTCACCGACCACCTGTCCGCTGAAAATATTCCCCACCGTGTTCTGGATGACCTTGGATTCTTTTTCTCCGTAGTCACGTGTCAATTGACTGAAATCCTGAAAACCCAGAAGCACACCCACCTTGTTGCTTCTCGCCGTCGCGATCAGGTTGTCAAGCCCACGGAAATAGATGGTGGGAAGCTCGTCAATGATAACGGCGCATTTAAGCTGTTTTTTCTTGTTGATAAGCTTGACGATACGGGAATTATATAATCCGAGCGCTGCCGAATAAATGTTCTGCCTGTCCGGATTGTTGCCCACGCAGAGCAGTTTGGGCTCTTTCGGATTGTTGATATCCAATGAAAAATCATTACCGGTCATCACCCAGTAGAGTTGTGGGGAGATCATGCGCGTAAGGGGTATTTTAGCCGAGGCTATCTGGCCTTGGAGCTGGTCCTGGGCATTTCCCTTCCATGCGTCCATGAAGGGAGAAAGATAGTTTTCCAGCTCCGGATAAGAGGTCAGAATGGTGAACAGGTCTGAGTAGGGTTTGTTGAGCAGTTCTACCGCATGGGGAAACGTACAGTAAATACCGTTTTTGTAAATCTTTAAATACCAGATTATTGCCGCAAGCAGAATGATAGGAGACTCCACGAAGAAGTCCCCCTGCTTTTCGATCCAGGTGCGATTGAGGTTGAGCATTATCGTATAGCTTGCCTCGTACGCGTCGGAAATGTCCGTCATGAATTCCGGATTGATGGGATTGCACCGGTGAGACCTGCATGGATCGTCGAAATTTATGACATAGAACCGGGGCTTAACCTCGTACTTGTCCATATTCTTCAACAAAGAATTATAGGCGATGGTGGACAGGTCATCAAACTTGTAATCGTAGATGTAAATCGCAAAGCCTTTGGCTATAAGCTGGCGTATGTAACTGTTGACTATCGCATAAGATTTGCCGCTGCCCGGTGTCCCGATAACCATGCAGGCACGGAAAATATTGACAATATTGACAAATCCGTTATTCCAGCGCTTTTTATAATAGAATCTCGTCGGGAGGTTTACCGAATATTCATTCTCCATCAGTCGGGTTTCCTGCATGAAACTCTCATTTTCCATATTGAACACATCTTCCATGAGGTTGTGCCTGTAAAGGCGGCTCATCCATAACCCCGACATCAACAGGGCGAGATAGCCTGCCGTAAGAGTAAAAATATAGAATGCGGTATTTGCCATGTGTGGCAATGGCAGTTCAAGAAGCCACCAGTTCAGAAAAAACAATACGCATCCTGCCACCAACGCCGCATAAATTTTAGGCCAGGTTATCTTTTCACCTTTGACCCCGTGCGTACCCAGACAGGAAACGGCCAACAGAAGCACTGCCAACAGTTTGCTCCAGAGAATACAGTTGAAAATTCCGGTCGTGTCGTTGAAGTTTACCAGAATCCGGTCTATCACCTCAAGGCTCAGGTGCCATGCGGTGATACTCGGATAGCAGTACACATAGACGTGTACCACCAAAAGAAAAATACTCACAGCCCTGCCGAATTCCATTATCTTAGCGAGAGCCCTCAAATCATCTTCCTGCTGCATAAGAATTGTATATAAATGGGTTGATACTTGTTTTGTCTAAATGCCACGCTTGCGTCCGGTCTTCTTTTTTTTCTTCATGCGGCGTGCAAAGGCTTCCTCCTCGTAATCCCGCAGATTGGTTTCCAAGGAGAGAATGCCTGCCGCCAGTTCGAGCGTGCTAGAGGATTCGTGACGGTGATGCTGCCAAAGTTCTGTAGCGGAATGTCCGCCCCGTTCCTTTTCGGGTATGTTTTCCAACCATTTGAAATAGTCGTTGAACACATTGGCAGAAAACACCTTGCCCATGCGTGAGCCGTTGAACACCTCCCGATGGTTGTGATCAATAAAGGTGACACCATAGATACGTCCCCGCTCATTCTTGCGGAAAACCACATCAATACGCCTTTGCCCGAGCAGTTCCACAAACCGTTTCTGTGAATCCGCCTGCCGCAAGGCACGAACGATGTCCGCCTGTATGGAGGGGGCCCATTTCCCGTCTTTGAGAGCTTTCAGATTCATCAGCATCCGCTTTTCCAACTGTTCATTTCCGAAGCGTTTCCCAAATCGGGAACTTTTGAACGGTGGGCTGACAACCTTGCCGGTATCATCCGTGACCGAATATACAATACCGGTATATGGTGTACCGTTGTATTCTCCCCTGACCTGTTTTGCCTCGATGTTGAGCGTGGAAAGCAGCGCATTGTATTCCCCGAAAGTTTGGAAACGGTAGCTTTCCAATACGGCTTTAAGGGTATTGCCTACCTGATGGCGGACATCTCCCAAGGAAGCGTCCACCTTTCTTAGTTCCGCTTTTGGATTCCGCTTTTCCGCATCCGCTCCGTTTCGCAGACCGAAATCCACTTCCAGTTCCCGACAGGCGGTCATGGAACGCCGATGCTCGTAGGCATCGCTGATCTTTTTCCCCTGTTCATCCACACAGACACTAACAATATGGATATGGGTATTGTGTGTATCGGCATGTTTGTAGGTGATGTAAGGCTGATTCCCATACCCCATCTTCTGCATATAACGTTCCGCCAGTTCTGCCAGCCGCCCGTCGGTCAACCGGTCTTCCGGTGCCGGGGAGAGGGAAATGTGCAGGACGGGCTTCTCCGTATTGCGGTTTGCCAGCAGGTAATTCTCAAAAGAGAGCAATGCCAGGCGTATGTCCTCGCTTGGCAATCCGAGCCGGTCGGAAATCATACGGTTACCGGAAAGGATCTCAGCCGTACCAGCCGCTACCTTCTCATAGTTATAAGCAAGTGCTCCGTAAAGACTCATGCCATGGCTTATTTTTGCAACCATTTCCGCTCGTATTCCGGGGTTAGCGCCATGACCTTTTTACAGATGAGCATCAGCTCAAGACTCAATCTTTCCAACTTATAGAGCAATGCCCTCGCCCGTTTTTCCCCGAAATTGTTCTTTAAGGCACGTACCACCTGGTTGTAGTTGTTGCCGACAGCCTGGAACTGTTTGTGGAATTCTGTCAACCTGATGTAATAGTCCATCGTCGCCTTGTCTATTTTCACGACCTTTATCTGTCCCGAGAAGATGGATTTCTTGATGAACAGCGTAAGGTTGCCGGCTCCTGAATCCGCCAGCAACTTTTCAAATCTTGTGTTCTCCTCGGCGTTCAGGCGGAAACTGTACTTGTGGTCCGCCGGATCATTTTTAGGCTTTCTGCCCGTCCTTGTCCCTGTTGTTTTCTCCATACACATGAGATTTTTGGTTTGTACTTTTTTCTCTTCCAGAATCCGCGACTTTGGAGCGGATTCCCCCCGCCCCGGGGGGCGGGCAAGTTGGTCCTTGTCTGACAAAAAGTCTTTTGTCGGACAAGGACACAACTTGCTCTGTTCGCTTGAACAGAGAATCCTCCTATGGTCGGATTGCTGCGCGACGCTTGCGGCATACCGTGGTCCGTGAAGTCCTTCTTCCTCCATTGCGTGATTCTGACTTTGCAAAAATAGAAGAACGCAACAAGCTGTAAAACAGGGATAAGTATGACATTTGATGACATCTGACGACATCTGATGTCAGAGCGAGGCAATATTGGCGGAAGTCTTGGAAATAGCCGTTACTTTTGGACTGTGACAGGGAAACAATCTTCCGATGTGCTGATAAAATATACCCGTGTTACCGGCAGGTCATCCTCTGTCCACGGCATGTTTTTAAAATATTATGTTATTGTGTCAAGAGAAAAAAACGGAATGATAACCATGAAAAGAGAAAATACAATGATACGGCCATTTGGCGACAAGATGCCGGGAGGGTACAGGCATGACAGCCTGTACCTATATGACAATCTTCCATTTTTCAGGCATGACGGTAATATTGTGCCATGATCCGGTAGGGAGACAAGCCCCTCATATCTTATGAGGATGTTATTCTGTAGTGATAACAAGGCCTGAATATGCCATCCGTACCGTGTCATGTCCCATGAACCCGACAAGCCGTTGAAAAGAAGAAACAGCGAGAACATTAAAACGATTATTAACCCACAATTCGAAAGCTTATGAGCAAACGATGCACATTCATCGCCTTGAGCAACCAGAAGGGCGGTGTGGGCAAGTCCACCATGACGGTGCTGCTTGCCAGTTATTTCCACTATGTGAAGGGAAAGAATGTCGCGGTTATAGATTGCGACTATCCCCAGTTCAGCATCCAGGCGCTACGTTCCCGTGACATGAAAAACGTCGAGAGAAGCGAGTCCCTCCAACAGTTGTTGTGCAGGCAGTATGAACGAACGGGGAAGAAAGCCTATCCGGTCCTTACCTCCGGGCCCGGCAAGGTACTGGAAACAGCAGACCGGTTGTCGGGGAACAGTGATATCCTTTTCTTTGATTTGCCCGGAACGGTGAATACTCCGGGAATCCTTGAGGCCATCATCAACATGGACTATGTGTTTACGCCGGTCGTGCAGGACCGGATGGTCATGCAGAGCAGTCTGTCTTTCGTGGCGACGCTCCGGGATTTCATCCGGCAATATCCTGAAGCACCGTTAAAAGAGATCCTACTGTTCTGGAACAAGATTGACGGACGTGTCTCCAGAGAGGTTTACCGTCACTATAACGAGATTTTTGAGAAGATCGGTCTGAAGACGCTCTCGACGGTCATGCCGGACATGGAACGTTATAACAAAGAGACCTCTTCTGGCGGGCAGACATTTTTCAGAAGCACCTACTTTCCACCTTCGGAAAAGTTGTTGAAAGGGAGCAATATGGATGTGCTGGCCGAGGAGATCGAACGGATTATCCATCTTAAATCCGACAAGACATGAAAAAAAGGGGCGTATTCAATGTCAATGAGGAACGGTTGAAAGAGTTCATGGCCAACGGTACGGATGCCGAGGGCACTCCTAAGACTCCTTTTGCGGAAGAAAAGACCACAAGGGAAACCGATATTTTCCCGTCCGTACGGGAAGATGCGGACAAACCGCTTCCTGTTTCCCGCGAGCCGGCCGGAAGCGGAACCTCACTTCCGGAGAAGATACAAGAGTACCGAAAAAATTTTCTCAACCGTAAGATTGCCGTCCATCGAAAGCAGACTTATATCTGTTATGACACCTACCGTAGGCTTGCACGGATTCTGCCGTTGCTCAGTGACGGCATGACTGTTCCCGCTTTTCTGGACAACGTGCTTGACCATCATTTGGAAGTGTATGAAAAAGAACTGGATGAAATGGTTCGCTTGAGTACCCAAAATTCACATTAGATTATGGAACATCTGTTTATTTATCCAGTCCTGCTGTTTGTAACATATTTGCTGTACAAGGTACTTAAAATGAAAGCAGGCAGGAACCGGTTGAGGAAAGGCGGGGCTCTCCCCCCGATGCAAACGGATATGAGGAAGTCAGTCCGTGATACGACTTATATGGAAACCGTATTTCCGGCAGAATTCAAAGAACACCCTGACGATGCGGATTTCTTTCCTGATTTCGCAAAGATGGATATTCCGGAAAATTTAGGGGAAACCCTGATTGAAGCCTTGTCCAATAGCGGGATTCCGGAAACGGACGCTATCGGGACTTCGGTAGAGGGAACGACCGGTCTGCAAACCGGTCTGGTTTTGAAACAATTCAAGCAAGAAGAAGATATGGAAAACAAAGATTTATTGAAAGGCATGGAAAATGCGAGTGCTTACAGAGAAATGTTCCTGACCCGGAAAATGACCGGAGCCAGGAGACAAACCTATATTGATGAATCCTTGTATGAGACATTGACCGGGATCCTTCCTGTCATTGCGCCGGGAATATCTGTACCCACGTTCGTGAACAATGTGTTGGCGGAGCATATGGAGAAATACCGGGATATCATTGATGAGACGTGTCATCGAAAATTTAAAGAAATGATGGTATGGAAAGACTCGTCTATCTGTCGGTGAGGGTCGGCTGTGCCGCTTACCTGTTATATAAGGTATGGGAACAAAAGAAAAAAGTACGTGAGCTGTGTGACCTGCTGTACACGCCGGCGAAAAGAGAACAAATGATATCGATGTCACCGGAGCCGGCGGATGAGAAAGAAGTGATGGGAAAGACACGCTTTGTCTATCTTGACGAGAACGCCGGGAAGACGGCGGCCCCCTATATGAGTCAGCCGTTGGAACAGGGGACGGACTATATCGGTGAGGATGAGGAAATCCGGGAAGAGGATGTGGAATGTCTGCTTCCGCTGGAGGAGATGGAACTCCTTCGGAAGGAGCAGGAAGAACTGGACAGCGCATTACCGGAAACGGAAGTGATTACGCAGGCGGTTACGCTGGAGGAGTTCAGCCTTGTCGGGGATGTGCTGATGAGGGTGAACGGGGCGGATCAGGATGCGGACAAAAGAAGCAGTGCCGCACGGACGCTGTTCGCTATCCGCAATACCAGTCTGTTCGATCTTTTCATTTCCCAGGTAGGGAATGAGGAAGCCGTGAATAAACTGCTGGAAGAGAACCTGGATGAAGATGGGAACCCGCGACCTTTGAAAAAAGGGGGGAAAAGGAACAACGGCGGGGTTGACTGGCGGGAGTTGGTGTAAGAGGGAATACTTCCGGGAAATAGGATTCCGCCTGCGGACATAGGCGGAATTCTGTATTTTACAGAAAGGCGGCTTTCATTTATATGCCGTTCGGCATGTGGCTTCATTTCGGAAGTAATTTTGGTTTAAAAAAGAGGAGCTATTGTTTTATTTTGAGCATTTGTTCATTATATTTGCAAGCAGAAACAATATATATAATGTCACCACGTCCTAAAAATATCCGTAAAGTTAATGACATGCCTGTTGCCGCAGGATTCAAGCCCATAGGGCTGAACGGTTGTTGTAAGAATACCATATTCTTGCATTTTGAAGAGTATGAGGCGATACGGTTATGCGATTATGAAATGAAAACCCAACAGGAAGCGTCTGTTTCAATGGGAGTATCACGTCCGACACTAAGTCGGATATATGTCAGCGCAAGGCAAAAGATTGCCAAGGCATTGGTTCGTGGTGTTACCATTATGATAGAAGGCGGAGCAGCGTACACAGACAGTGAATGGTTCCGTTGCGGAGCATGCGGTTTCTTATTCAACAATATCAATCCCACGCTTAAAATCCGCAAGATGGAATGTCCGGTATGCCACTCCGATGACTTAAGCGCAAGTAATATTAACATTAATAAAAATGAGATTATGATGAAAATTGCTATTCCGACCAGAGACAATGTAGTCGATAACCATTTCGGTCATTGTGAGTATTACACAATCCTGACAGTAGGACAAGACAACCAGATTCTAAGTAGCGAGACTATTCCTTCTCCGCAAGGATGCGGATGTAAATCCAATATCGCAGGAGAATTGGAAAACATGGGAGTCAGCGTTATGCTGGCAGGAAATATGGGGCAAGGTGCCTTGAATGTACTTACGTCCCACCATATCAAAGTCATAAGAGGCTGTTCGGGTAATCTATTGGAAGTTGCCGCTGATTATTTAAGCGGGAAACTTACAGATTCGGGAGTGGGCTGTTCATCCCATGAACATCATCATGAATGTCATGGACATAGCCATAAAGAATGATGTCCGGAAAGAATAAGATGCCGCTTAATATTATCATAGACTTTGTCATGCTGATGGCAATGGCTTTGGTAAGTATAAGTGGCTTCATATTGGAAATAGTAATTCCTTCCCGCCATGCTGTAAGATTCCAAGACGCTACCCCATGGTGTTCACATTTGCTGGGCTTGGGAAGGCATGATTGGGGTAATATTCATTTGTGGGCGGGAGTTGTATTGGTCACTCTGCTTGCCATTCATATCTTGTTACACATAAAGATGGTATCGGCTTTTGTTACAAAGAAATGCCCGAACCATACACTACGGATATTGCTTTATGTTTTGTTATTGATGCTGTTAATGATGACAATAATGCCTTGGCTTTATTTATGTTATTAATTTAGAACAAGCCAACTTATTACTTTATGTGGTAGAATAGGTTGGCTTGTTTATTTATGAATATCCGATATGGTAGAACATTGGAATTTAGATTCAAGATCCTCCTCGAATTTCATACCAAGTTATTGAAGGCAATGGCAGTATACGACATTATTCCTTATATTCAGGCAGTTACGATTCCTTTCAATCCGCAATCTCAAACCGCACAAGCATAGAGTATTTCTTTTTAATTGTACGGAAACTATCAAATGAAACGACACTGGAGGACAGCACGTTACTCTGTGAGAAAGGAAGGCTGCTACCTGCTTCGTCTTCTACAATACGTATTACCGGTCCCAATTTTTTACCCAATGCCTCCACCAGATAGGACGCTTTCCTCTGCGCCGCTTTCAAGGCTGCGATTTTTCCTTTTTGATGGTAGGACAACATGTCCTTGTTTTCCAGTTCACCGATGCGCATGGTATGGATGCCTTTGGTATCCATACGTTTGAGGATTTCATCAATCTGTTTGAAATCCAGTAACGTAATATCGAAGGTCTTGGCCACCAGAAAGTCCTGCCCTTGCTTACGCCAATAATCACCGATCTCCTGCGTACGGACGGCATTCGGAGAGATACCCGCGTCATGCAGCACTTCCCGCAGTCCCTGTTCGATCCGGTCCAAAGAGATCTTTGTACGATATTCCTCCGGTTTGGACCTGCCATCAAACTCCTCCTCGAAGTATTCACGGATTTCGATAATGTAGTGAATCCTGTCCGGCACGATCTCAATCTCGGATGTCCCGGTCACTTCAATGTAGCGTCCGTCTGCCTGCGCCTGCACCTGTGACAGGCCGGCTAGCGGCAGGAGCATTGCCAATAATAATAGTCTTGTTATCATAAGCGGTTGTATTTATTTTACTTCAAATTCCGTATCCATATAAATTTCGAGTTGCAGTCCTATTCGGTATTTTCCTGAAAGTAACCTGCCTGCTTGGAATCGTTTCTTGTCGTTTCTGTCTGTTATCCGGTTGACATCCCATGAGACAGGAATGGTAAACAGTATCGCTTCTCCACCTTTCAAACGGGCACGGCTTTTCATATAATTCGCTTCTCCTACCCAACCGGAACGGGCAAAGGGATGTACCATATATCGCTCGTCTGTACTTATACTAGGGAAAAAGACCGGTTGTACCTCCAGGTTTGTATGGTTTTCAAATAAAATACGTATGGAATCATTATTGGATGGTAATACCTTGAAAGCAAAGGCACCGTCCATTTCCGTCTCCTTTATGGAAACAATACTTTTACCTGTCAGATTGCAATAGGTATGGATGTTGGCAAACACATAAAAATTAGCCTGGTACCTGTTGGGCTTTAACGGATATTTAAACTCGGACATACGGATATGTTCGGGTAGCGTATCGCCTTTGGATAAATCTCTTCCTCCAATGGCGAATACAAGATTGTCTATAAAGGGGAAACCGAGCCATTTGCCATTTACCATCTGTTTGAGATTATGATATTCAAGCTCGGCTGTAGGGCCATCCATATTGATTATATCAAGCACAATCTCTTTTATCCGAGGAGAATATACTGGTTGTCGTGTCCTGATTTTGTAGGCGTCCGCATGGGTGATGGTGACAGCGGGAAGCCTTTGTATGCGGATGCGGCTCTCATACTTTTCTATTTCCGACAGTGACAGCGGAAAATCGATATCCTGCGCTTGCAATTTGGGTAACAAGCAGAATAAATAAACTGATAACAAGTACGCTATTTTTTTCATACGTTTTGACTTTAAGGTTGTACAAACTTACATCTTCTGTTTATATATCTCCATTCTTCACTATCCCAATAATGTTTTTCGCCGTCAGACCCGGATACGACTTTTTGTTTTCCCGTAAATGTAACCTTAGCCTTTCCTCCCTCAAAAGGGTATGCAAACTTGAATTGGGGAGTAATGATTATGTGTCCCGACGAATCGGCAAAACCCATCAGGCCTTTCTCATCCATGATTCGGAACAACCCTTCCTTGACATAATCAGGTCCGTTATCACATTCGACTACATAAAAAAGTTTCTTGCCTGCATCGTTAATGCAGACTATCCTGGCATCTCTTGGCTTGTCTTCGTATACAAAGCCTATACCTTTGATGGTATCGGTTTGACAGAATTTATATCTGCCGTATGGCACAATGGTATCTCCACGCTCATTTAGATAACAGACCGGAACACCCGCTTCCAAACGAGGTTCAGGGGTATGGGCAATCAAGGTGGCATCATATCTCATCAAGACGGGTTGGTCGCAGGTGGAATAACCGGTAATAACCACATCCGCCTTCGGAAGGAGTGGCATGGTATCCAGTCTGTATTGAATGCATAGCGTATCCTTTCCAGGGCATAAGACAGTAGGTTCATTTCTAAACGATTGTAAAACATCCAGTACTGATTTTCGAAATGAACGGGGCGTTTTACCAAGAATAGTGGCCGTGGTGATGTAACCATCCTGATTCACTTCGTAAGCAACTCGCAAGACACAGCCTTTGTTCTTCTTCTGCCAGACTATCGGGTATTTACATCGTCGGCTCAATGTCTTGATAAGCCAGCTTTCATCCCGTAGCTCATCCAATGATTTATCCAGTCCGAAGATGCCGGGAGGTACTTCCTCGCGCCATGTTTTCCCGTATTTTTTATCCAGATAGCGGAACACTTCCCGGTTGTAGGCTGTCAACAGACGATTGGGCGTGTTTAAATAGCAATCCATCTTTCCGTTTTCTTTCAGGGGATAATAGCTATAATATTTGACTCCATACTTTTTCCAAAAGATATGTTCCCGTACTTTTTTGTCTTGTTCAATGGGTATGACCAGTTTTAGATTCGGGTGCCCTTTATTGATATATTCACGTGACAATTTCGGTGAACATACATATTCTTCGATATAGTCATAAGGCAATGTCAATACCAGTTGTAAGGTGTCCGTGCATGTTGTTCCGGACACGGTGACGAGTGTGTCACAAGGATTCAAGCCAATAAATTCTGCCCGCAAAAGACATTGTCCTTTTTTTAAATGTTTTATTCTGAAAGTTCCTGTAGAATCAGTCAGCCAACCTTGAAAAGGCAATCCCTCTACTCTCAGATTGGAACCGGTCAACGGCCTTTTTATAACATCATAGGGCGGAATCTGTCGCACTTCTTCCCCATAAACTTTACCTATAATGGAATATCCGGTTGTATCGTTATCTGCTTTGGATGGTAAATCATTTTTCTCCCAAATACCTAATACGCAGTTTAGAGGTTCCATGGTATATTTCCCGTTGATGAATAGTCTCTCCCATGGATAAATACTTTTCAGTGTCTCTTTGAAAGCTTTCACTAATGGGTGATTCCGGTCTTCAATGTTTTCTCCTTTGGGACGTATGAACAAAGTTCGGACATCAAAGTCCAGGAGATGGCCATCCGGGGTACATTGGATATTACGTATACTGAATATCAGCCGCTGTCCTTTGTACTTCGGAAAACGATGCCAGGGGAACCGCCGGATGATTTCATCTTGTGATTCTAAAATCTTTATTCCAGGTTGTTTGAAATTATGGTATGTCCGTACACTTTGTATCCTGCCTTGCCTGAGTAGAATTACCTGTTCGGCTTCCATATTACGGTCGAAACCGGAGTGGACATAATGTACCAAATCACCTTTGCCGGCCCGTAGTTCACCGCTGAACCAGCGGGCAGGAATCCTTCCGTTCTCATAATAAGAGGCAAAAAGTGTTTTCAGAGCGTCTGTGTGGTAAATCAAAGTGGAATCTTTCCGACTTGCCTTGTCATATACGCATATTTCCATACGTTGCAGGTAAAGACAGCTGTCCTCTATTTTCCAAAAGGCCGTATAACCATCCCAGTTGGCGGTTGACATACAATGATTTTCCGGAAGAAAGTCCCTTAACCGTGTATATAGGGCGGAATCCTTGTCTATTGGTCTGGCCATCAGCCACCATTGCTCACCATTGATGTAAATGACATCACAAGACTGTCCCGTCGCCTTTATATACAAAGAGACGAATAGAAACAAGATTACGATAGAATATCTCTTTATACGCATGGATCTGTTTTACTTAATTGTCACACTATCCTTTTCAGAAATACAAAAAAGAACACTCTTTTTGTATTCTTCTTAGACAAAAATGTGGTTGTAAGCACTCATTTCTAAAACTCCAATACGCTTCTTGCTCAATTCTATATATCAGCCCTTTACTGAAGCAATTTTCAGTAAAGGGCTGATATTGTTTTATTATAGAATAAATTAAAAACGATAAGCGAATCCCAAATTGAATACAGCCTGATCAAAATCACTGACCAGTTGGTAGCGTAACTCGAAATTCATAATCCAACTACTTGTCAATGCGAAGTCGGCTCCACCACCGATATTCACTCCTACCCTGCATTCGTTATGATTGTCATCATCTTTGTCTATATGAATATGGTCTCCGTCCACATCAATATCAAAACCATCTCCTAGGTCAAACATCCAATTAGAAAATGTAAAACCGAATAGGGGATATAACTTTACGCTTCTGCCTACGGGACATAAATAATGGAGATTCATATTTATGTCCAACATACTAACATTGTCGTTTTCTATAAAGTAATTCAAAGACGGCTCAAGACGTATGGGGTTGGTTATATTGTATTGATATTTCAACCCAAGGCCAATACTCTCAATTTCCGTCCCATAACTCAGTCCGAATCCAATAGCTTGTCTACCTTTTTGAGCATAAACGCCACTCAACATAACAAACAACAATCCTAAAAAAATTAAAATCTTTCTCATTTCAATATACTTTTATACCTATAAGTGTTAATCGTCATCCCAATCATCATCGTCATCGTCATCCCACCTATAATGTTTGTTGTGTTTATGCTTCTTGTGTTTTTTATAATGTTTGTGATGATGTTTTCGGTGATGGTCACAGTATGAACAATAATGTTCATGCCAACAATTACTATGATAATTTACCCTGTCATAGAAAGGATTGTAATATACCGATCCCGGCCTTATACCTATCTCTATCAAAACACGATCCCAGCCGTGCCTATGGTAACGTTTATAATAATCACATACATCACGCATGTGCCTGCCAGATGTTTTGGCTATTTCAAGGGCCAAACCTACATTCCCCCAATCTCTTCCACATTGCCTATAATAATCATCCAATAGATTGTTGGGGGTATTATATTCTATACACAAACGTTTTCGGTAATCCGAAAGTTCCACAGAGGCATATTTATTTGCCCTGCCAATAAACAATGATAGCCTATCTTGCGCAAACATGGAACAAGAAATAGCTATGAGCAATAGCAAAACTTTAAATTGTCTCATATTTTTACAAAGCTTTTTGTTGATAAATACGGTTATATTCGCAAACATAGGTATAAAAAAGACAAAAAGCAATTTTTGTCTAAAAATTATAGCAAAACTAGATTATTATGGTCATTTAGGACATTTGATGACATCTGGTGACATCTGATGACAGCACTGAATTACAGTACGTTATTCCATTTTACATTCGCTGTCGAATTCAAATTTATGTCTCACCTAAATGATTCGACAATGAAGAGAAGAATCCTTTTTTCTGTGATGTGTGCGGTTATTACCGCCAGTGTTTTTGCGCAGGGCCAAGGTCAGGGCCTTGCCGGTATCAACGCGGCGACCAGTCTCATGACCTCGTATTTCGATCCCGCCACTAAGTTGTGCTACGCCATCGGGGCCGTCCTGGGGTTGGTGGGCGGTATCAAGACCTACGGCAAGTTCTCCAGTGGCGATCCTGATACCTCGAAGACAGCCGCCAGCTGGTTTTTCGCGTGTATCTTTCTGATCGTGGCCGCCACCATCCTGCGTTCCTTCTTCCTCTAGAGGCATGAAGTATCCGGTAAACAAAGGTGCGGGCAATCCCGTCGAGTTCAAGGGACTCAAGTCTCAATATCTGTTCGTTTTCGCCGGCGGACTTGTGATGGTGCTCCTTGCGGTGGTTATCCTCTATCTGGTGGGTGTGGACCAATGGATATGCATCTCCTTCGGGAGCATATCCGGTGGCCTACTGGTATGGATGACTTTTCGGTTAAACGCCCGCTACGGTGAACACGGACTGATGAAGCTGCTGGCCGAAAAACGCCATCCGCGCTACCTAATTCACCGCAAGAGAGTCTTCAGATTATTCACGAAAAGAAAAAACAAAAATCATGAGAAATGTTTTAAAGGCGGAAACGCTAGAACGCAGATTCCCCCTTCTCTCAGTAGAGAACGGCTGCATCGTGAGCAAGGACGCCGACCTGACCGTGGCTTTCGAGGTGGAGCTGCCCGAGTTGTACACGGTGACGGAGGACGAGTATGAAACTATGCACTCTTCCTGGATAAAGGCCATGAAGGTGCTGCCGGAGCATAGCATCGTCTGTAAGCAGGACTGGTTCATCCAAGAAACATACCGTTCTAAAAGTGATGGTGAGGAACAAAGCTTTCTTACACGCAGCTATGAACTACATTTCAATGAAAGACCGTACCTAAACCACAGATGCTACCTGTTCCTGACAAAGACGACCCGAGAGCGTAGCCGCCAACGGAGCGATTTCAGCACCCTCTGCCGGGGATTCCTGCTGCCCAGGGAGATAACCGACAAAGACACGGCTGCCCGTTTTCTGGAGTCGGTGGAACAGTTCGAACGCATCATGAACGATTCCGGGCATATAAGGCTGCGGCGTCTGGAAACGGACGAGATTACTGGCACGAAGGAACGTCCCGGACTGGTGGAGAAATACCTCTCGCTCTCGCTGGAGGATGAGAGTGCCGTATTGCAAGACATCTGCCTCAGGCCCGGACGGATGCGTATCGGAGACAAGCGGCTTTGCCTGCATACCCTCTCGGATACGGAGGACCTGCCCGGCAAGCTCTCCACCGACATGCGTTACGAGAGGATGTCCACGGACCGCAGCGACTGCCGCCTCTCCTTCGCGGCGCCGGTGGGACTGCTGCTGCCGTGCAACCACATCTATTCACAGTACGTGTTCATTGACAACGCACAGGAAATCCTGCAGATGATGGAGAAGAACTCACGTAACATGCTCTCGCTGTCAAGATACAGCCGGAGCAACGCCGTAAACCAGGAATGGACGGAAATGTATCTGGACGAGGCACATACCAAAGGGCTACTTCCCGTCAGATGCCATTGCAACGTCATCGCCTGGGCCGAGGACGCGGATGAGTTCCGTCGCGTCAGGAACAACACGGGCAGCCAGCTGGCCATGATGGAATGCACGCCAAGGTATAACACTATCGACATGCCGGTCCTCTATTGGGCGGGTATTCCCGGCAACGCAGGTGATTTTCCAGCCGAGGAGTCGTTTTACACCTTCCTGGAACAGGCGGTATGCCTCTTTTCCGGAGAGACCAATTACAGAAACTCACCCAGTCCTTTCGGTATCCGTATGGCGGACCGTCAGAACGGGATTCCGGTACATGTGGACATTTCCGACCTTCCCATGAAACGGGGAATCATCACCAACAGGAACAAGTTCATCCTCGGTCCTTCAGGCAGCGGGAAGTCCTTCTTCACCAACCATCTGGTCCGGCAATATTACGAGCAGGGCACACATATCCTGCTGGTAGATACGGGCAACAGCTATCAGGGATTGTGCCGCATGATTCACGACCGCACCCGTGGGGAGGACGGGATCTACATTACGTACGAGGAGGACAACCCGATAGCCTTCAATCCGTTCTATACGGATTGCGGACTGTTTGACGTGGAGAAACGGGAAAGCATCAAGACATTGATCCTGACCTTGTGGAAACGGGAGGACGAGGCACCGAAACGTTCGGAGGAGGTGGCCCTTTCCGGGGCGGTGAACGCCTATATCCGGATGATTTCGGAGAACCAGGGTATCAAACCGGATTTCAACGGTTTCTACGAGTTTGTCGCCGATGACTACAGGAGAATGATTGAGGAGAAAAAGGTGCGTGAGAAGGATTTTGACATTGACGGTTTCCTGAACGTGCTGGCACCTTTTTACAAGGGCGGAGACTATGACTTCCTGCTGAATTCCGACAAGGAGCTGGACCTGACAGGCAAACGGTTCATCGTGTTCGAGCTGGACAACATCAGTGGCAACAAGGTACTGCTTCCCGTGGTGACGCTGATCATCATGGAGACCTTCATCGCCAAGATGCGCAGGCTCAAGGGGATCCGCAAGATGATTTTAATAGAGGAATGTTGGAAGGCCCTGATGTCCGCCAATATGAGTGAGTACATCAAATACCTTTTCAAGACGGTCAGAAAGTATTTCGGCGAGGCCGTAGTGGTAACCCAGGAGGTGGATGACATCATCAGTTCCCCTATCGTGAAGGAGGCCATCATCAACAATTCCGACTGTAAAATCCTGCTTGACCAACGAAAATACATGAACAAGTTCGAGCACATCCAGCGGCTTCTCGGCCTGACAGAGAAAGAAAAAGGGCAGATACTCTCCATCAACCAGGCGAACCATCCCGGGCGGTTCTACCGGGAAGTGTGGATCGGGCTTGGCGGAACCCACTCGGCAGTATATGCCACGGAAGTGAGCGGGGAGGAATATTACACGTTCACGACCGAGGAGTCCGAAAAGATGGAAGTACAGCGGCTGGCAGAAAGATTGGATGGCAACCTGGAACTTGCCGTCCGCCATCTGGCAGAGAAAATGCGAGAGGAACAAGGACAAAGATCAACCCTAAAATGAAAACGATTATGAGAAACAAACCCCTTATGAGACTGGCGGTATGCCTGATCGGCATGGCCGCCCTGGTATTGCAAAGTTGTGCGGACGGTGGTACCGACCGTGACAGACTCTGCGGATCGTGGACCAGTGTGGACGGCAAACCGGACGTGTTGGTATATAAGGAAGGAGAGGCCTACAAGGTGACGGTATTCGCCCGTAGTGGCAAGACACGCCGCCTCAGGCCGCAGACCTACCTGTTGGTGGAAGAGAACGGCAACCTCTTTATCAATACGGGGTACCGTATCGATGTATCCTACAACGAGGAGACGGATATCCTGACTTTCTCACCCAACGGGGATTATGTACGGAAGGAGGAACGCCCATGAGAGCGAGGACATTCCTGATCGGGATAATGCTTGTGCTGGGCGGGAACATGGCCCGGGCGCAATGGGTGGTGACCGATCCCGGAAATCTGGCCCAAAGTATCATCAACATGTCGGACAACATCGCCCATACCTCCAAGACGGCGGTCAATACGGCCGACAATTTTGCGGAGACGGTAAAGATCTACGAGCAGGCCAAGAAGTACTACGACCAGTTAAAGGCGGTGAACAACCTGATACAGGACGCCCGCAAGGTGCGTGACATCATCCTGATGGTAGGCGATGTGTCCGACATCTATGTGACGAACTTCAAAAAGATGATGAACGACGACAACTTCTCGTCCCGCGAGCTGGACGCCATCGCCTTCGGTTACACCCGCCTGCTGGAGGAGAGCAACGGCGTGTTGCAGGACCTCAAACAGGTCATCAACGTGAGCACGCTCTCCATGACCGACAAGGACCGTATGGATGTGGTGGACAACTGTTATTACGAAATGCGCCGTTACCGCAATCTGGTGAGCTATTATACTAACAAGAACATAGCCGTGAGCTATCTCCGTGCCAGGAAAAAGAACGATATGGAACGTGTGATGCGGCTCTATGGAAATGAAACCTCCAAATACTGGTAGCCCATGGTTCCTTTGACGATAGATTTTGCCAACCTGCATACCATACTGGGAACCCTGTATGAAGATATGCTCCCCCTCTGCAAGGACATGATGGACGTGGGCAAGGGGCTTGCCGGGCTGGGTGCCCTCTTTTATGTTGCCGTACGCATATGGCAGTCGATGGCACGTGCCGAGCCGATAGACGTGTATCCCCTGCTGCGCCCCTTCGCTATCGGCATCTGTATCCTGCTTTTTCCCACACTGGTACTTGGCACGCTGAACACCGTGCTCAGTCCTATTGTGCAGGGTACGCACAAGATGCTTGAGGGGCAGACGCTGGACATGGAGCGATACAGGGCGCAGAAGGAGGAGCTGGAAAAGGAGGCCATGCTGCGGAATCCTGAAACCGCCTATCTGGTGAGTGACGAGGAGTTCGACCGACAGCTAGACGAGTTAGGCTGGTCAACCGTGGATACCGCCTCCCGGCTGGGTATGTACGTGGAGGTGGGCATGTATAACCTGGAGAAGAAGATCCGTGACACGTTCCGCAGCCTGCTGGAACTGATATTCGCCGCGGCGTCGCTGCTGATAGATACCGTGAGGACCTTTTTTCTGGTCGTGCTCTCCATTCTGGGACCGGTAGCGTTCGCCTTCAGCGTATGGGACGGTTTCCAGTCCACACTCGGACAGTGGTTCACGAGGTATATCTCCGTCTATCTGTGGCTTCCGGTCAGCGATCTGTTCAGCACCCTGCTCGCCAAACTCCAGGTGCTGATGCTCCAGAACGACATCCAGGAATTGCAGAACAATCCTGACTACTCGATAGACAACTCGAACAGTGTCTATATCATCTTTATGCTTATCGGGATTATCGGGTATTTTACCGTTCCGACGGTGGCGGGCTGGATCGTGCAGGCGGGAGGAGCCGGGAATTTCAGCCGCAACCTGAACCGTACCGCCACGAAAACCGGCAGCTTTGCGGCAGGAGTGGGCGGTGCCGTATTGGGAAATATCGGAGGACGGTTGAGAGGCAAATAAGCCTTGCCGGAAATATTTGTTTATTCATTCAAACCAATCATTCGAGAAATGGAATTCAAGTCTTTGACCAACATTGAGAGCAGCTTCCGCCGCATCCGTATGATGGCGGCCGTTTTTATCTGCTGCTGCACTCTTGTCACCGGCTACGCGCTTTGGAGCTCGTACCGCTTCGCCGAAAGGCAGCGTGAGAAAATCTATGTACTGGACGGGGGTAAGTCGCTGATGATGGCCCTTTCGCAGGATCTTTCGCAAAACCGTCCTGCCGAGGCGAGGGAACACGTAAGACGCTTTCACGAGCTGTTCTTCTCGCTCTCTCCACAGAAAGAGGCCATCAGCCACAACATCGACCGTGCCCTGCAACTGGCGGACAAGAGCGCCTACCACTATTATGTGGATTTTGCCGAGAAGGGATATTACAACCGCCTGATATCGGGCAACATCAATCAGGTGGTGCATGTGGACAGCGTGGTGTGTGATTTTGCCCGTTACCCTTACAAGGCGAGGACGTATGCCCGTCAGATGATAATTCGTGAGAGCAACGTGACCGAGCGCAGTTTGGTCACCACCTGCTCACTTCAGAATACGGGACGTTCGGACGACAATCCGAATGGGTTCATCATCGAACAGTTTACCATTCTAGAGAACAGGGATATCAGAAGCACGGAACGATGAGAAAAGAAAAAAAACACCTGAGACGTATGGACTGCTGTATCCGGCTGTTCTGCCACCGCCTGACAAGGAAACAACGGAAGATCGTGACAACCACGGCATTCCTCTTGTTTCTGACGGCCTGCCTCCATGCCATCCTCGCCTCGCTATCCGGCTTGGGAGAGCTTGGGGGAAAGATGAAAATAGAATATGTCCGGCCGCTTGACTTGCGACCGGAAAAAAGTACAATCAATTTAAACACCCCATCCGATGAAAATAGATATCCAGAAGATTAAAAAACAGCTGGGATTCCCAAGCGACCGGCCGTTGACTCTCCAAGAGAAGCGCCGGTATATGAAGTTCGCCGTCTATCCGCTCTTCTTCCTGATATTCGCGGGGATTGTCCTGTTGATATACAGTCCGACCGAAAAGGAAAAAGCGGAGGCGGAGAAAGAGAGGGGATTCAATACCGAGATCCCGTCTCCCGAAGAGAGCCGTATGGAAGGCAACAAGGTCAGCGCCTACGAGCGGGAAGCCTTGTCGAAGAAAGAGAGAGGACGGAAAGACACTTTCCTGGAAATGTCGGAACTGTTCAACCGGAACAAGGACCGGAAAGACACCGTACCGTCAGTGGACAGCGGAGTGAACCTTGAACTGCCGTCCGTACCGGAAACCGTACAGACGCATAATCCGGTACGTTCCTCCACCTCTGCCTACCATGACATGAACCGCTCGCTTACGACCATTTACACGCCACGGGAAACCTCCCGGGAGGAGGAACTGCTCCGGCGTATCGAGGAACTGGAAAAAAGACAGAACATGGAACCGTCCCAGGAACAGTCATTGGAGGAAAAAATGGCCCTGATGGAAAAGTCATACGAACTGGCGGCCCGGTACAACGGCAAACAGACACCGTCCGTTATCCCTACGGATGACCGGAAAGACAGGACATCGGTCAAGCCGGTCAAGCGGATACGACAAGAAGTGGTATCTTCCCTGGCGCAACCGGTGAATGACGGGGACTTCATAGCCGGAGTGTCCGAAGAAAGGAACACCGGTTTCCATACGCCGGTGGGCAGGACACCGGTATCGGACCGTAATACCATTGCCGCCTGTGTGCACGGCACGCAGACCGTATCGGACGGACAAGCCCTGCGTGTCCGCCTGCTGGAAGCGATGGCAGTGGACGACCGCCTCATACCCAAAGGAACGGTATTGACAGGCGGAACACGGATCCAGGGAGAACGCATGGATATTGTCATCACCAATGTGGAATATCAAGGAACCGTCATTCCGGTGGAACTGGAAGTGTATGATGCGGACGGTCAGCAAGGAATATTGATACCCAACTCACTGGAGTATGATGCCGTGCGTGAAATAGCGGCGGGCATGGGCGGTTCGATGGGAAGCAGCATCAGCATCTCCACCGACGCGGGAGCGCAGATAGCCTCGGATCTGGGTAAAGGCGTCATACAGGGCGTGTCACAGTACATCACCAAGAAGATGCGCACGGTCAAGGTCACGCTGAAAGCCGGACACAGGCTGCTGCTTCACTCTCCGAAACAATGAAACGGTATACAGACGAGAAAACAGAAACCAATTATTCAACAAACAACCAACAATAATCGGACATGAGAAAGATTCTGATGATGTTTGCCCTACTGACGGGCTTCATGGCTGCGTATGCGCAGCAGAGTGGCGGAGATTATTTCGAGGGGCTGAGCCGCAAGATAGGCTTCAGCCGGATGATACCTCCGCATGGTCTGGAAATCACTTACGACAAGACCGTACACGTGATTTTCCCCTCTCCCATCAAGTATGTGGATCTCGGTTCCACCAACCTGATTGCCGGCAAGGCGGACGGCGCGGAAAATGTGATCCGTGTGAAAGCGGCCAGAAAGCATTTTCGTAATGAGACGAATATGAGCGTGATCACGGAAGACGGAAATTTTTACACCTTCAATGTCAAGTATGCCGATGAACCGTTGCTGCTTAATGTGGAGATGTGTGATTTTATTCATGACGGGGAGACGGTGAACCGCCCGAACAACGCGATGGAAATTTATTTGCAGGAGCTGGGCAGTGAGTCACCGCGTCTGGTACGTCTGATCATGAAATCCGTACACAAGCAGGACAAGCACTGGATCAAACACATCGGCTGCAAGCGCTTCGGGGTACGGTTCCTGCTCAAAGGACTTTATACGCATGGAGACCTGCTCTATTTCCATACCGAGGTGAGAAATGCCACCCATGTGCCGTTTGACGTGGATTTCGTGACTTTCAAGATAGTGGACAAGAAGATAGTGAGGCGTACCGCCATGCAGGAACAGGTGATTTATCCGCTGCGTGCGTTCAACTATGTCATTCGTGTGGAGGGAAAGAAGGACGAGCGTACCGTGTTTGCCCTGCCCAAGTTCACCATTCCCGACGATAAGAAACTGGTAGTGGAAATGTATGAGAAACAAGGCGGCCGTCATCAGATCTTTGAGGTGGACAACGAGGATCTGGTGCGTGCGGAAACTATCAATGAGCTGCAAGTGCGATGAAGAGGTATTTATATATCACCTTTGCGCTGCTGGTACTTCTGGCAGGGCAGGCGGGAGCACAACGCCGTCTTCCAAAAATGAAGGGCGTCAGTCTCACGGCAGGAATGACGGACGGCTTTTACTGCAAGGCGAATAAGCCGGATGCCGGTTTCTCTTTCGGGCTGGCGGTTTCCACTTATGCAAAAAAGAGAAACCAGTGGGTGCTGGGCGGCGAGGTACTGAAGCGCAATACGCCTTATCGTGACGGTTCTATCCCTTTAGTGCAATATACCGGTGAAGGCGGATATTATTATAATATCTTTTCCTCCCCTAATAAAACGGTATTCTTAAGCATTGGCGGTTCGGCGATGCTGGGCTATGAATCGGTGAACGGGGGGAAAAGACTGCTGTATGACGGTGCCACGCTGGGACAATGCGAATCCTTTATCTATGGTGGTGCGATAACGTTGGAGGCAGAGACCTACCTATCTGACCGTTTAGTGCTGCTGCTCCGGCTTCGTGAACGCATCCTTTGGGGCAGCGCTTCCACGCATGCCCACTTCCAGTATGGAATCGGTATCAAATACATTCTCTAATTTTTAAACCCATATACCCATGAAAAGGAAAATCGTTGACTTTATGACGTTTATATGCTGCCTGGCAGTTTCCTGTCTTTCTCTTGCTTCTTGTGACAGCGAACTGGACGTTCAGCAGGAATACCCGTTTACGGTGGAGTCGATGCCGGTAGTCGGTAAGATCGCTGATGGTGAGACGGTGGAAATCCGTCTGGAAATTAAAGCGGAGGGAAATTTCTCCGGAACAGTCTATACATTGAGATATTTCCAACCGGACGGTAAAGGCAGCTTAAAGATGGAGGACGGTACGGTGTTGAAACCCAATGACCGCTACCTGTTAAATGAACTGAGGTTCCGGTTGTACTATACCTCGCAGAGTGCGGATGCGTCACAGACCATCGACCTTTATTTTGAGGATAACTGGGGGAATTTGCAGAGGTTGAGTTATGACTTCAACGCGGATGACACCCCTCTAGCTGAAAAGGATGATACGCATGGAAAGGAGGTACAACCATGACATACCTGTATTTGTACATACCGGGAATGGCCCATGAGGTACAGCTGTCGGAATCGGCCGACCGGATTCCCAATATGGGGGACCGGCTCGAAATTGACGCGGTACGGCTCGACAAGTCCTCCCGCAACCTGTTGGAAACGACACCGGCCTGTCACTGCTTTGAAAAGAATGCGGAAACGGAACGGCAGTCCCTCGCGGAATACCTGGCGGAAAGTGTGGTGACCGTAACGGGAAGAAGGTGGAGCTACGGGGATGGACATACGTATTGCACGTTGGATGTGGAGGTAAGGAATTGAACGGAATGAGGAAACTTTTGTTTATTCTGATGGTACTGCCGTTCACTTTGAATGTTCGTGCCGAAGATCCGCCCTCCATGCTGGAAAAGGCGGTTTCCAACATCAAACGGTGGGAAGGCTGGCATCGGGGGAAAATGCCTTACATCGGTTTTGGACACCGCCTGCTCCCCCATGAGAAGCTGACCGAGAACCTGAGCGAGGCGCAGGCGGATTCACTTTTGAGATGCGACCTTGAACGGTGCCTGAAGGTATTCCGTAAATATGGAAAAGACTCGCTTCTTTTAAGTCTGTTAGGTTTTAATGTGGGCTGTTACCGTCTGATTGGAAACGGGAAGATACCCAAAAGCAGACTGATTCAAAAACTGGAAAGTGGCGACCGGGATATTTACAGGGAATATATATCGTTCCGCTGTTATCAGGGGAAAGTCATTCCAAGCATAGAGAGGAGAAGAAAAGAGGAGTTTGAACTGTTCTATATACCTTAGATTGAAATTATGCAAAGCCGTGAACGGATGCTGGCCATCGTCGTTCACGGCTTTAGTCTTAGCCACTCTTAATTTATCTTTACCCGGTTCATCAGCTGTCCCGAAATTTCATGCAGTTCCCGGCAGCGTTCCGGCTGCTGTTCCCTTGCAAAGGCGGTGATTCCCTGTGTCAGTTTCCATAGCGTGGCCCCGCCTGTAACTCCGTCGTCAGGATTGTTGTTCATTAGCAGTTTCTCGACCTCACGTCCCTCGTTTTTCAACAAGGCACCTTTCTGCACCAGATTCTTCAGTTCCTTGTCGAAATCCACGTCTATTTCCGATGCTCCTTGAATTTCGATGGCCTTCTGCATGATGGTGTCTTTGCTGTACAGTCCTTTGGTCAGGTCGGAAACAGCCGATACGGTGGTCTGCGTGTCCAGTTCGTAGGTCTTTTGGGAAAGGGACAGGGATTCCGGCAGTCGGCCTCCAAGGTGTATTTGCCGCATGACGGACTCCCTGACCATCCCGTTCAGGCACGCCCCGTTGAGCAGGAACGACCGCATATCGACCGATCCGTTGCCATAGTCGGATGTGGAGAAGCGTGCTCCTGCGAAGATGATGACCGTTCCGTTCTTACGGGTGGGTATCTCTATCGGAGTGGGCAGGATTGTCTCACACCATACTTTCGTGTCGTTCATATAGGCATCGGACACGACCGCTCCCTGTCCTCCCGCCTCACGGATGAAAGCGGTCAGGATATCCACTGAGTTCAGCCGACGGTAGGAGTCCGACAATACGCCCCGGACTTCCATTCCTACCGCCCGTATCAGTACCCGTGTACGCTCGGTCCATCCCGAATGCTCGTTCAGGATGGTGGCGCACAACTGTTTCTGCCAAACATCCCCGGCGGAAAGCTCGCGCAGGTATTTGGCGGGAATGCCCATCTTCTCCGAAATCTGGCTTATGGCGTTGCCGTGCAGGTTGAAGTTCCCTTCGGGCATTGCCATCTGTACCCTTCCTTCCGCTTTGAAAGAGATAACGGGGCGTTCCTTGCTACGTTGGCTTACCCCGATGGGAGCGATGAAATCCTGCGCGATCCGTCCCTCACTGAGCAGACGGTTGATGGTGTCCATGACATCCCCCTGCCTGTCTTCTATCATCCGCTGTACCTTGTTGATGACTACCTGGTTGAGTCCCTGCTGTTTCTGTACCGGTGCAGTGGCCGGCATGACTGTTGCTTCCATATTTTTTGTTTTTAAAGTTGATAAATTACAATTTGTTCTTATGGCTTGTCTTGCTTGTTTTAGTAAATTCAGATCTGTACTCTTTTGACAGACGGATATAATCCTTTTCGCTATATCCGGCCGGTCCGAACAGTTCATAATATCCGGGGAAGGGCTTTCTTTCCGTTTCCGGTATATGCGTGCTGGTTTCCTTATGGCAACAGATGATGTGCCGGACAAACCTGTAGCACTTGCAAAGATCCGCCAGGATGGTGTACTCGTTGTCCGTATGAGGTTCATAATATCCGCAGGAGAGATTGACGCAGGATACTTCCAGCCCGTTCCTTTTCAATGCCGCCACATCCGTAGCTAGCCCCTGTGCAGGCTTGTAGCCGTACCTCCGGAAATCGATAGCTGAAATGAAGTCATTGGAGCAGAGCTTCATTCCGTTGATTTGTGTTACCATATCCCCGTTCCCTTTCCGGTCACACTGGATGACGAAACGGCAATCGGAAAAGAAGGACATATCGGCATGGCCGCTGCCTATGCATCCTACCTCCTCCTGTACGAAGAAGGCGCATTTCACCGCCTTGAAATCCTCCAGGCATTTCAGGCAGATCCAGATGCCGTTCTTGTCATCCGCGCCGATTCCGGTCATCCGTTTACGCTTGTGATCATAACCGACAATCATCGAGTCCGCCACAAGATGGGCCGCATAGGAGCCTGTCTTGCGCCGGTGTACCTCGTCCATGTGCGCCACGACACAGGGGTAGCTTTCCCGGTTGCCTTTGACTGCGTAGATGTTTCCGTACCGGTCTTGCCGGAAAGGAATCCCCATCCGCCTGAGTTCCCCGATGATGAACCCGGCTATCTTCCCCTCCTTACCGGAGGGGGAGGAGATGTTGTAAAGAGCCATTAATTTTTCCATGATACTGACTTTTTAGGAGATGAACAACTTTTCGATTTGCAGGTACCGTCTGAACTCCGGTACGGGACGTCCCTTCTTGAAGAGGAAGGACGGATATTTCTTTCCCTTGTATTCCACCGACGTGCCTTTCAATACTTTTCCGAATACGGTGGATATATAGAACATATCTTGACAATTCTTGCAGAATGCCATATCCGGAAAGGGATGTATCTTTCCGCATTTGGGACATACATATTTTCTCCTGTTTGCGCACCCTTCCGTGCTCCGGCAGGAGGCTATGCTTGTGTCGCCCTCCGTATTTCTAAGTTCCAGATTGCCTTCCGTCAGATGAAGACTGTAGAACGTGTCGAGGTAAGGCACCCCTTTCTTGTGCCACCTACAGGCGGGCACTTTCACCGTCAATGAAACCTGTATATTGTCTCCGACCGCCCATTCCTGCCCCTCAATGGGATTCAGTACGGTGAAATCCGTTGTATGTGTATAATCGTTGTATCTGCGTCGCAACAGGATGCCCGCCTCCTGCGCCTGCTTGCGGATCAGTTCGGCGACGAATGCGTGTGAGAAATAGATGCGGTCCAGCAGGGAGGCGGCAATCGGTGTATTTATTGATTTCCATAATGTTACCTCGTTCCATACAACAGCCCGTCCGAGTATGTTGTTGCTCTCGTCCCTTGCCACAAGGATTTTAGCGCCGGCGAAGTTGGTATAAAAGTCAGCGGCGTTGCGTGCCTTGTCCTCATACCTCATACAGGAACTGTGCAGGCTGGATGTGTCACTGTCGGCGATGGGGCTGTAGTTGCTTTCCAGATAGGCTTCCATGAAGTCGTTCATGCTTTCATGCAGCCTGACCGTGACTTTGCTGTCCAATGAGAGGGCGCTACAGAAATAATTGATTTCGTCGGGTGAGTACTTGGGCAGGTTCTTGAACAGTTCAACAAACGTGGAGGGTTCCAGAACTGTACGATTCTCCGGGAACCAGGGTGCCTGCGGGTTGTTCCGGTCCGGGAAACTGGGATGGGCCAAATCCTTGCTGCAGGCCGTGAACACGATCCGGATTTTCTTGAACGTGCCCGCTTCCGTCCGCTTGCGCTTGGTGGAGAAGCAGTTATAGGTACCGCGTATGATCTCTTCCACCGGTACGTTCTTTTTTACTTCCAAAAGGATGTCTTTGGCTATCACACTCCCGTTTTCCGCCGCATGCATCAGGCGGGATTTCAATTCATTGCTAACATTCAGTTTCATAATCATTCGGTTTATTGTTTATAAATTCTGCCATGTTTATATGGCAATTGTTTCTTGTCCGGCTGCATTTGGCGCAATTTCTCTTTCCGCTTTCTGAGCAGGTCAACGGACATGTTCCTGCTTGTCCGATATTCCTCCTTGCTCATCCGGCGAATGGTAGGAATGCCCGTCTGAGTCAGTGTATGGTTTACCATCCAGCCGTCCATGAAGTTTTCGGGGAAGAGGCTGTCATGGTGGATGACCTCACCTATGCAGCCATGTACGAGCATGTTGCAAACGGTCATCAGGCAACAGGTACGGTTGACATCTTCTGCAACCAGATAATTACCCAGGTGGCGTACATGATATGCCAGCAGCAGCCTTCCGCTTCCGCATGTCGGGTCACAGATACGTTTTCCTGTCGCTGTCTCCCCCGAATCGGTACATAAGACCATCAGGTCGCAGATATCCGGCGGGGTAAAGAACTGTCCGTTCACCTGCCGACCGATTTTGGAAGATATTGCCATGAAGAGGTCACCGAACGCATCAAACCATCCGCCGGATTGCAATTCCCGCTGCATGAGCCGTATCCATCCGGTAAGCATCTCCATAAAATGCCTGTTCTGCTGCCGTTTGTATTTCCAGTCCATAAGGGGCGGTGCGCCGGGAGAGAACCCGTGAATGACATAACGCAGGAAATCGTTGAAAACGGATATCGGATCGTAGCCGTTCGAATAGGCGAAATCACAGATCGTTTTCTCAAGCGGACGTATCGCCTGCGGTGTGTTGTATGGTGCCATATTACTCTGATTTTTTATAGATTGTTACTATATGTCTTTTATGGTCAGTCTGTATCCTGACGGGAGAAATGCCAAGGAAAGAGAGATGGGTGTCCGCTTTCAGCATGTTCCATTCCCATGCGGGAAGTTCCTTCCATTCCATACGGTATGCCCAGAGTATGAACAGACCGGGACGGAATCCGTTGAAAAGCTTTCCGTGCAGAATCCCGACCAGCCGCTCCAGTTCTTCCTTCGAGTAAAGGGTGAATGCCTCATTCCGATAGACAAAGGCATCAGCCGGTTCAATATCCGGCTGACACTCGATGATGTATCTCGTCCATTCTTTTGTGGTGTACTTTCCGTACAGAGGATCGGGTTCCGTGTATTTCCAAGCCCTGACGAATGTGTGGAAGAGGACGGCACCGTTCTTGTGCCTTCCGGTATGCCCCCACATCCGGAACTGTTTGCTGCGTATGCCATCGGGAATCAGCAATTCCGGACCGGTTGTAACCCAAGGGCCTCCTTCCGTATTGTAACCGGTACACTTTTCATTTTCATGGCAGAAAGGTGTCTGTGGGAGAAGGCAAATATGGACTTCCCGGTCATCGCCCCTTTCAATGTGTGCCTGCGGATAATAGTCACCGCCACGGGTGATATAAGTGACGACATCTCCTGCGGTCGGTAAACTGACTCTTTCCCTGTCCTGCCGCATCCTTGAAATCAGCCGGTTCACCTTCTCCACATCACACTCCTTTATGGAGCAGGCACACCCTTCATGCCTGTTGAGCAGAGTCAGACTTTCCAGGTCATAAAAATTAGCGTACTTCATATTGAGATCGTTTTTGTTGGTACAATTTGACCTGACGGGCAACCATGTCGCAGAACTTCTGTCCGTTCTCCTTCTCACTTCTGAAATAGGCAATCATGTCCCAGAGATTCTGCTTGAAGCAGCCGGTCCATTTTTCGTAACAGTGACTTCCATAGATCTTTCCGAACGTTTCCTCGAAAAGTGCGTGAGTCAGCCCTTCATCCCCATGGTGGTTGTATTGCCAGAGAGAGACAAGCAGCAGCCGGTTATAATCCAGTGTTTCCATATCTGTTCTTTTTTAAGTAAAACATCGGCCTACATGGGTAGGCATTTTTATTTCTTGATGTCTTTCCAGTCTGTTTTCCGGGGATTGCGGCAAGGCTTGGCGAAAGAAAATACCGCAGCGAAGCGAGGATGATTTTCTTTCAGCCAACCCAGCCCCTGAAAGGGGCCGCCTTGCACAATCAGCCCGGAAAACGGCTATCTTTACAGCAAGAAATGAAAAAGCAGACCTCGGATTCTCTGTTCTGAAGTCTGCTTTTCGTCCATTGTCAAGTTTCATGTTTTTCAGGTATGTATCTGCCATCCGTGGAACGGCTGCAATGTTACGGCAAACGATCTGTCAGGTATTCCATGATAGAGCAGACCTCCTACGATACCTATTCTTCCATCAGCATAATGCTGGGTAAAGCCGAACGAGTATGGGGCATGGTCATAGTAGAGTGAAATCTCACTGGGATAGTCAGGATTCCCCTCCCAACTCTTCAACCGTTCCAAGCACTTTTGAAGTGAGGTGTCACCGATGGATTCGGCATAGCGCTTTACATTCTCGAAATGTTCTTCATTCAGGATTTTCATGATTCATTGTATTTTTATCTGTTAAACACGTCCGGCTCCGGGAGCCGGTATTTTTATTTCTCGCCTGCCTGACAGTCCCGTGGCCGTACCCGCAAGGTTTGGCGAAAGAAAATACCGCAGCGAAGCGAGGATGATTTTCTTTCAGCCAACCCCGAAGGGGCCTGACCTTGTACGGGTACACAGGACGCGGGACTATCTTTGCAGGGTGGGAAATAAAATATACGGTTGTTTTTTGTTGTGGGATTTTGTGTGGATTCCTTAGATAATCTTCCTGATTTGTTCGCCATTGCCGGACAAATGCTGTATTTTTGCAATTTCTAATTTCAGGATTATGGAAAACTATCTAAAGAAAGCGGCGGATGCTTTCCTTGTGGAGCGTCCGTATGGTATGCGTGTGGATTACAGGAAGAAAGGGTTCGTGCTGTTTAACCGCAACCTGAACGTATTGGGCAATGTGGAGCATGCCCGTCTGGAAGAGCTGCCTCTGGAGCGGTTCAATGTGGAGGAAATTCCGTTGGAGGGTGAAATTGTGGAAGAACATGCAGGATTTACCGATGTATTCTTCTACACCGATTTGACCAACCCTTATGCCGGATATGTGCTGAACCTACAAAAGCTTAAAGCCTATAACCAGTTTATGTTTCCGCTGGCAATGGCGCTGAACCGTGAGTTGTGAGGTCGGAAGATGGTAGCGGTAACAGCCGCATGGAACAAGCCGTTACCGTCCCGGATTTTATTGTTTGCCCTCTTTTTCTGTTATGAACGCAAGATAGGCGGGCACGGCCTTATGGCATCCGGTAAAGTTCGGTGTCCAGCGGCCCTTGATTTTCCGGAAACTGATGGTTCCGTTCCTGTCAATGCCTCTTACATGCCTGTTGAATGTCCCTTTGGTTCTGATATGGATGTCAAAACCATCCCTTCCGGTGATTTCAAGGAACATTCCTCCCGTGATCCGTTCCCCGTCCAGGAATTTCTGTTTCTGTTCATCGAGCAGCAGCTGATGTTGCTCTTCCCGCGCTCTGCGCTCTTCCGCCTCTTTCTCTTCCCGCTCCCTGCGTTTCTGTTCCTGCTTCCTTTTGTATGCCTCACGGGCTTGCAGCAAGGGTGCGGTGTCGAGTTCGAGGGCATTGAACACACGGATGGAGATCAATCTGACGAAGGCTCCTCTTTCCGCGCCCTGAAGCGTATCCGCGATCCAGTTCCTGCAATAGGCGGCGGCTTCCTCCCTGCGGCCTTCTCCTTTGAGGAACCGGCGTGAATACTGCCCGCTGGAAAAATAAACGTTTTCAATCCGGCAGACCACATGGAAACAGTCATCGTCCTCATTCCCATATTCGTTCTTTCTAGACAGGGAGAGATATACATTCTCTGCGTACGGCTCCAGTTCCATATAAGGAGCCACGACGGTATTCCCGTCAGACTTGTACTTGAATACTTTTGCTTTCATACTATCGTTCAGTTTGTCGGTTGTTGCATATTTCATCTATGATCTCTTTCCCGCTTCTTTCACCCTTCAGGAAGGCAAGGAAGCGCCTCAAAAAGAGCCGGGCACAGTCAGTTCCCTGTTGGGAGCTTTCACCGTCTTTGGTAGCGCATACCGCAAAACGCCCCAGTCCGAAACTGTCCTGTTGCGGTATGATGTGGTAAGACAAGTCCTCGCTTGCATTGATGTGCAACCCACGACGGAAAACATAGAAAGTTTTCGGGATTCTTCTTTCGGTATCGATTTCCATACGCTTGTAACCGTGATGTTCCAATAACCGGATCAGTTCCCTGTTTGTCGGAATTGTATGTCCGATCCAGTCCGGCCAGCTTATATTTTCTATTATGTGTCCGTAATTGTCATATAATATGTTGAACTGTTCCTGGTATTCATCGTAAAATTCCCCGTTCCCGTTGCACATTTCCTCCAACGCGATGCCGTTTTTACGGACAAGGGCAAGGTCGCCCAGTCCACACGCGATTTCATTGAGTAGCGTGCGTTCCTCATCCCTGTCTTTTGCCGTTCCGTAAATTCTAAGCAGGGAATACCGGTGTAGCGCCGAACGGGATGGCATATCCAGTTTTTCCCATATCTCATCGTTTCCTATAGCCTGTCTGGTGTTTTCCGGAAGTCCGTACCACCACTTGTCCAAATTGTTTGTATCCATAATTTCTGAATCAGATTGTTTTCAAATTCTGTTTTGAGTACCATGCCTGATACGCGGCGGCATACTCCTGACGTTCCCGCTCCAGGGAATCTCTCATCTCCGGGGTGTACCCGAGCAGGCGGATGTATCCTCCGTTATAACCGGTGAGTTCGCACCTTATTCCGGCTCCCTCCAGTTTGTCGATGCGTTTTTGGGCCATTTTTGCGCTTGAATATTCCTTCGGCCAAAAATAGAGTTCGCCCCGTGAGCCGAAACAGTCTTCCCCCAGAATTATTTCCCCGGCATACTTCCGGCTTTCGATGAAGCCGAAACGCGCTTTGCCCAATGCCCGGCGCATTGCCTTGTGTGCCGGACCTTCCGGATGCTTGAATACCTCCGGTTTGTCTTTGCTGTCGAGTCTGGGCGGTTCCACCTTGTACGGCTGTTTGTAACTTCCGATTCCAAGTGTCAGGTAAAAGTTGGTGTGAAAATAGTCCGTCATGGGGTCGCTGTCGTCGAAATTGTACGACATGATGAAATCGCAGATATTCATCATTACATCTTTTGCCCTGTCCGTCAAGGATTTGTATGAAGCGATATGATGGTGGTTGACATCGCCTTGAACTTTTCCGGACTCTTTGGTGAACGCCTCGAAATCCGCTTTCATCAACCGGATATGGATGGAGTGGCAATTCTCCCGTCTGACAGAGAACTTGTATCCCGGATAGGTCTCCTTGAGCCATGCCCGTACCAGTGCCACGATTTCCGGCGCATGCTGCCCCTTGTAATTGCGGCCTTTCCAGCGGTATTCGTTATACACATACTCGGTGTATTCCTTTGCCGTGGCTCCCGAATAGTCATATTCATATCCGGTTGAAGTCGCGGGAATATCCGGTTTGTCTTTCCAAGCCTCAAAAAGCCTTCCAAACTCGGTGTTCACCTGTTGCATGATCGCAGTGTCGCCACCCTTGTCCGGGTGGTGCTCCAATGCCAGCCGGCGGTATTCTTTCTTCAAGTCCGCCAGAGAGTGTATGTTCTGAAAATAAGTCATAGCCATGAGTTTTTTATGCCCCTGCGAGGCGGTTGATAAAATATTCCCGGTAGTCAAGGTCAAGACCGAGGTTGAGACAGGCCGTTTCCATGTCATCTTCCCTCAAATCATCTGCCTCCTGCAATTCGCGCAGATACCGGATTTCGGAGTCCAGGTACTCCCGTGCTTCCGTTTGACTGCAACCGCATGAGCTGCCGATCAGACTGATAATGTTTCCTCGCATACTGTTTGATTTTTGGGGTTACTGTTCCTTTTTCTGAAGTGTCGTCCGTCATATATCGAGACGGCCCGTTCCACCAGAATCCTGCGGTTGTCTTCCGAGAGTTCCAGGTAGAACCGTTCCGCCGCGCCGAATGTGCCCTTGTCTGTCGCCACGCACCATTTTTCCCAGAAATGCGGGTACATGCCGCCATACACGGCTTTGCGTTCCTCCTCGCTCCAGGCGTTCCACATGTAGTAGAAGAAACTGGAGACGGTATTTTCCGCTTGATATTTCATGATTCTTTTCATTTGATTGATTGTTGATGCCAGATTCATTGCCCGGAAGGATTACCGGATATTCAATATTGCGCTAAAGACATGTGGGTCAAGCCTGTAAAACGTCGGAAGGTTAAGTGTGACCATCGGGTAGCTTACCCAGCCGCTCTGACGTCTATAACCTGTATCCTCAGCTAATTTGTTGGACAGAAGGAACTCCATGGCATCAGGATTGTTGTTGATGTCCACGAATACCCTGTCAGGCAGTGAGAATGCCGCCTTATCTTCTAAGTTGACCGTCAGGACCGTGTATATCTCATGGGTCACGGGATCTTTCAGAGACAATGCCGGCCAGCCGTTATGGTACATTTCAATCACGATTGAGAGACGGCTTTCCTGATACAGGAAAGTCTCTTCCATGGACGGATGGTCGCATTTGACAATTTCAAAATCATCCTCCCCTTTGGTAAATGTCACCATCGGATAGGATACATCGACAAAACATTCCTCTTCCCGGTAACAGAGATGTTCTTTTCCCTCTGAACGGATTATAGCCAATCGGGTGTTCATATTCGTAACTGGTTTTAAAATTATTGACTTGCAAGTTAATTGGCCGGCATTCACCTGCCTGTTTCTTTAAACGTGTGATTGTCACCGCCTGCGGACATTTGGGAGAGTTGCTGTCTCACCGCCTTGATTTTCCCAATCAGTTCGTCCTCCCTTCGGAATGAGGGGGTACATTTGGTACGCCTCATCCCGGCTCCCCAGGGGATGCCGCCGCACACTTTTCTCAGGCGTGCCTTTTCGCTTTCCAGAGCCGACTCCAGACGGGCCAGCCTGCGTCGCAACGATTCTTCGGTCACAGTTCTCATGATCTCATTGTTTTTTTTGTATGGTGACGGGTCGGAAAGACAGTCACCATACCGTCGTTATGTGTCACGTTATATTTTAGCTTTTTCCCTTTTGATGCCTCTCAGGACGTACAACAGGTGCAGGAACAGCTCCCTGTCGTAAATCCGGAAGAAGAACGGCTCGCCTGTTTCTCTGACCGTTCCGGTAAACGACACGGACTCCCGGTTCACGGGATATTGGAGGAAGTTGCCATTTGCCAGCAGGGTGTGCTTTTTCTTCATCACTTCGCCTAGGAACTTGTCCATATCGTCGTTTCCCTCATAGCCGGAGAAGTAGAGGAAATGATGGCGGCGCAGGCTTCGCAGGATTTTGGCGGTTTCCAGCCTTACATCCCTGCCTGACGATTCGTCCGTTCCTCTCATCAGGTTGCAGATGAACTTCTTCTCGCCATTTATGTCAAGAAACAGATAAGGAACTATAATTATAGAGGCATGCCGTGCGTGGTCAGAGATGACCATCGGCTTTTCTTTCAGGATGTCTCCTTTGAAGGTAATGTTCCGGTAATGGTTGTCCATCTGCCGTTCCAGTTCCTTTCTTGGCGTGGTAACGGAGCGGAGTCCCGTGAAGTAGCGTCCGCCCGCCCGGAAGCAGAACCGGTAGATGTCCGCATGATAAGGCTCTCCCATGAAAAAGAAATTCCGGGTATGGCGGATGGGGGGCAAGACATCCATGTAGTCGAAATATCTTTCTTCCGTAATCTCACTGAACGGGGCGCAGAGGGATTGCAAGTAGATGCGTATCATCTTGCGGACGGTATTTCTGGACACGGCTATGAGGTACGGGTTCTTTTCCCTGTCCCTCAGTTCCTCCAATGTCTCATGATGGTAGTCGCCATGTATTCCGTCAGACATGGTGGTCACGCAGCTGCCGTCAAAACTGCGTGAATCAACTACGAATTTCAGTTTGTCGTTATTCATGGTTCAGATGTTTTGAAGGTTCAACACTCTCTTGGCGGCACTGAGGGCATTGGAGGTGAGCTGCCGTTGCCATGCCTTGTTTCTGGGTGACCAGCGGAATCCGGAGGATTTCAGTTTCTTTCGTCTGTTGTCTTCGGGAATCCTGTCAAACAGGATCTGAAGGCGGTCTTCCCCATAGTTCCATACAAGTGTCCCGCCCTCGAACGGCACTTCCTTGTTTTCCCGGCTTTGCACCGCTTTCAGCCTTTCGCGCATCCGTTCCGCAAGTTCCGGCAATTGGAAGAATTTGTTTCTTGGGGTGATGACGGGTTTCCTTACCCTTGCGTTATATTCGGAAATGAAGTCCACGGCCCTGCGGACGATTTCCACTTCCCCGTGATTGGCGAAGGTGGATACCTTGTTCAGGATGCTGCTGACGAACAGGGCACGGTTATAACCCCGGCATTGTCCGGTGTCAATCCCGTGGATGGTGTCGGCGCTGCTCTTGATGTCGCGTTTGAGCGTCTGCCATGCCTTTTCCAGTTTTTCTTCCTCCGGTCGTGCGGCTTCATTTTTCCGTCTGGCGGCTTCAAGAACCTTTTGCCGCCAATTGCGGAACTCCTCGTAGCGGTTCTGATAGCTTCTGTTCGTATTCTCCTGCCTGTGGTAATCGAATCCGCCCCGTCCCGTCACCATCGGGTTGGCGCAGCGTGAGAGGGCCGAGAGCTGGGCGGATAGCTTTTTCCGGTAGGCGGCGATGTATGTATCCCGTTTCTCTTCCTGCATGAGTTGCAGGTCGTTGTGCAGCTCCTCCCCGTAAATCATGATGTCCGTCTCGCCACGAATCTCCGGGTCGAAGGAACTCCAGGCGTATGCGTCGCAAGCCTGTTTCCACATATCCTCCAGATAGCCAGGATGTTTGAACGCTACGGCTTCCCAGTCTTTGAAGTCCCTGGAATGCAATTCATTCCGATCTTCCGGATTTCCGTACAGGTGTACATAGTTGCCCGTTCCATGATGCTCCTTTCTGAAATGGAACGGTACGGGAGGATGGTCCGTACCCTTTTCCCGGATCATCGTGACCCGGTGCGCATTCTCTGCGGTAAGGCCCGTTACTTGTTCTTCCCGGACCTTTGCTGTTGTTGTTTCAGTCATAACCGTTGCCATTCATAAATTATTTCTACCAGTTCTTCGTCCGCCAGTTTTTGGATTTCCTCGTCCGAGCAATAGCAGGCGATTTCCTCGTCCAGCTTGAAAGCTGCCGGGTCAAGGCTTCTGATGCCGTCCAGCAGTTCCGGCACCAGGCTGTCTGCGGCAACCGTATAGCTTCCGTCCCTGCCTTGCACCTTCCGTGCGGGATAGCTCCTTTCCCGATAAACCAACATTCTCATTTTCGGATTGGCACCCTGCTGTCCTTTGTGGACTTTGCTTGTTGTCTCTCTGTTCATACCTTCATTTTTTTAGTTTGTTTGACATGATCGGCTCCGTGGAGCCGGTTTTTCGGTTTCTTACTTGCCGGACTGTCCTTTGCCGGGGATTGCGCAAGGCTTGGCAAAAGAAAATACCGCAGCGAAGCGAGGATGATTTTCTTTTAGCCAACCAGCCCCTGAAAGGGGCCGCCTTGCGCAATCAACCCGGCAAAGGGCTATATTTGCAGGTAAGAAATTGAAAGAATGGCAGGATTTTCAATTTGTCGGATACAATGTTGTAATAAGCAAATTTAAAAGCATACAACGAAGGTTTTTCAAATATTTTCCAAACTATCGGATATCAATATCATATCGTAAAACAAGCGAAGGCGTGGCATTCCAGAATAAATACATATCTTCGCGTCAAAGGTGATTGAAATGAATACATTCTCTGCTTTTGATACGGGTGTCATGGTAGCTCTCTTGCTGGGTATTGAGTTTCTTAGGAGTGATATCCAAACAATTCTCTATTGTAAAAGAGACGATCCCGGGATTTTTAAGAGCTGCCTGTATACATTGTTTATATTGTTGGCAAGTCTTTATTCCATTGTGGCCGGAGCCATGCTTAACCCCGAGCCCGTACCCGTTTATGAATTGATACCCGGTTTTCAAATAGGAGTTTATGGTTCTTTTTTTTGTTTATATTTCTTGTTATCGCCGGTCTTTACCGTAAAATATTACCTCTCGTCCTTTTGGGGTACGCTATGGTATATGTAATCGGTGTACTGATACCGTTACTTGGATATGTAGTGTCCATGATGAATTATTTCGCCAGTACAGGATGATTATGAAGACTAAAGATGTTTTCCAGAGAAAATGGATAACAGACAGTATAACAAAAAGAAGGTATCCTTTTTCAGATACCTTCAATGACGGGCCGGTTGTATATTTACCATTCCAGACGTTCCTTCACATTGTTCATCGCCTCTTTCAGGCTGCTGTTCATGACCCGAGCATAATGCTGCGTCATACGTGTGGAGGCATGGCCGAGCATGACGGACACGTCCTGCAAGGGTACATTGTTGGCGAGCGTGACGGTGGTTCCGAAAGTGTGCCTGGCAACGTGCGTGGTCAGGTTTTTCTTTATGCCGCAGAAATCGGCGATTTCCTTGAGGTAGCTGTTCATTTTCTGGTTGCACATGACAGGCAGGCAGCATCCTTTCTTTATGCAGACCGGATGTTCCCTGTATTTCTCTAATATGGCCAGTGGAACGGGCAGCAGCGGGATGTTGCTGATGGAAGACGCTTTTCTGCGGTGTTCCAACTTGACCCTTCCCTTCCTTATCCACCAGTCCCCGAGATTGTCCTGTACCAGGTTTTCACCACTCAGAGTGGCGACATCGGAGAACGCCAGACCGGTGAAGCACGCGAAGACAAAGACATCCCTGACCAGTTCAAGCCGTGGAATGGTGAATTTCTTTTTCATTACGGTTTGCAACTCGTCGTAGGTCAGGAATACCGGATCGGTCTCGTCCTGCTCCATCTTGTAACCGTAAAAGGGATTCTTGCGCATCCATTCCTTTGCCAATGCCATATTGGTAAATTTCTTGAAGCATTTCATATAACGGACTATCGTGTTCCGGCACAGTCCCGCCTCCGTTTTCAGGTAGATGTCAAACGCACGGATGAACTCCGGTGTCAGCTCATGGAAAGTGACATCCTCCTTTCCGTAATAAGAGGGGATGAGCAGCTGTAATTTCTTCACCACGTTCTTATACCGGTTGATTGTGACGGGAGAGTAGTCTATACCCGCCAGTGTTTCCATTTCTTTGATGCCTTCCCTCATGGTGCCGAGCAGTGTACGCATTTCGGTGTCTTTCCCGAAAACACGTTTAAGAATCAGTTT
>NZ_CAXSVC010000019.1:0-122509 GCF_964240755.1 Bacteroides sp. HPS0048
CTAAAGGCAGTGAAGCGAACTATGTATGGAAGGGCAGGATTAGAGTTGCTAAGAATTAAGATGGTGATGGAACATGTCTTTTTCAACTAAATTGAAGAAGAACCATAAGAGTGTGCATTATTATATTGCGAAAGTGTACATTCTTGCGTGTATAAAGTGTACACTTTTGTTTTAGAGGAATCAGTTTAAAATAAATGCTTGTTATAGTAGATGATAATTTGTTACAATGAAATGAATCCTCTTCTTGGGTGTTTATGGAAAAATGTAATGTCTTATAAATTTTCGGACTGTTTGTCGTAGAGAAAACGTTCGAAACTCTACGAGGAATTGAGTGTTTCTCGTAGAGTTTTGAGTCGTTCCTCGTAGAGGAAAAAATGCAATATTTAACTATTTGATAATCAATGGATTGTTCTTTGTTGCTTTTGTTGCTATATTTCTTTGTCTTTCATTTCCTCTTTTAGCCTTTTATGTGTTTTTCTGTTTTGAAAAATAATTATAAATATTTGCCTCGAATTTTATATGCCATTTATCTGAATAAATAAAAAGTGGTTTAAAGATATATTTATTAGGGTAAAATCGGAATGAATATAATAGATGAAGATTGATTGTGAATATAATTATTATTTTAATATGATAAAAGGTACATTATTAAAACACAGATTAACGTTAATTTACGCAAAGATTAAATTGAATTTGCGCTAATTTACGTAAATCTGTGTTTCTGTAGTTATAAATTGATAACTTTATCCAGCTTTTGACGTATCTTTGTTGTAAAGAGTACTATTCTTCGTTTTTTGGAAACTCAATTAAAGCAAAACCAGCTTTAGGACCGGCTGTTAAGATAACAAGCTTGCTTTCTACGGTAGCCCATGCGGTGATACCTGCACAAGCTGCTTGAGTGGCTTCGCCTAACTTATAGGTGTAGATCGGGTCAGGATGTTTCTCATTATAAGCGTTGAAAGCGGGTACCGTACTGAATCCTTCTGAGATATCGTAAATATATAACATTGGGAAAGACCAGGAACTTTGTTGACGACCGGAGGTGAACATTAAGTAACGTCCGTTGTTGTAATTCACAATGTGAGCATCGGTTCCATGTCCTGCATCTCCTATCTTATCAATAGAAGCCAGTAGTCCGCCATCTTTATCGCGTAGCTGAATAGGGGTTATTGTAGTACTTGTGAATAAGTAAGCTTCTTCATTATCTACTTTATTGTAACAAGCATAATAGGTTGCACTGGCAATGTCTGAAATGAATTTTGCTTCACTTACAGTTTGGAAATTTGTTATTGTAAACCGTAAAACTCCTGCTCCTGTATGATTTATAAAATAGACATAACCATTACCGTTTTCATCTAAATCCAGTGACATGTTATCACCAAAACGTCCTGTAGCTTTAATGGATTCGTCAACTACACCGTTAAAGTCCAAAATAAGTTCGGGGATTGAAGAGGCATCGGCATAATGATAAAGTTTCAGTTTTCCGGCATCGGTATCTGCCAGACCGGTTGTGAGATTACAGATATAAATATGTCCCTGAGCCAAGCGTCCTGATGAAATGACATAAGTTCCGCCAGCCATACCGTCTGTACTTAGTGCAATAGGTGCAACTACTCCATCCGACAGGATATCACTTGCTTTGAGTAATTTAGGGTTAACTCCTCCGGACCGGGAAACAATAAACACATATTCTCCATCGAAATCGGCACTTCGGGTATCTTCTGCCACAAAATCCGGCCAGACAGTAGAATTAGTGGTAAAGTCGTGAATGACAGGTGCAGAGAAGTTAATACCCGGCAATAATTTACTGAAACTAATTTCGTAAGTATCGGTCATTCCCAGGAAGTTTAATTCTATAGTACCTGGGTTATCTCTTCTGATGACATTACCGTCTGCCGTAGTCAGTGTATAAGACGTACGTGTAGGTACGAGCAGAATATTTTTCAGGGTAACCTGTTCTTCGTTCGGTGTATTGAGGTAAATCATCTTGTCTGCCGGGTCAATCAGTCCGCTGATTACACTTCCTGTTGATGTTTCCACTTCAATTTTGCTTACCAATGGTGCGGACGCGGGGTCGGATAGGTTGATTACCACATTGTAATTGGCCACGTTTTCACCACTGGTGAGGGTAATATTACCTTTTAATATTTTTTCATTGGGAGCTTCCGGCTTGTAAAAATTGTAAGAATCTGCATCAAAATGAGCTCCCAACGAAATTTTCCCACCGAACTTAATGCGTTGAACATCGGTTTCGGCTGCTACATTATTAAATGTAAGAGTACGGGTTGCGTCGTCGTAAGCAGCGTTATAACGGATACCTCCGGATAACCCGCCATTGGCGATATACAGGTTGTAAATTAATGTCTCTCCGGAAGGATTTTCTACAATCGAGTCGTCATCCTTGCATGCTGTTATGGCCAATGCCGGCAATAGCAGTAATAATATATATTTTATTCCTTTCATATGTATATTTAATTTTCAGATTGCCATTCTTTTGTTTGAGAAAGCGTGTAACCATAGCTTTTATACAAACTGATTTGATTATTAGGAACCGGTTTTATATAATTTTTCGGTTGCGGTAAGTCGCGCGCTGTTCCCGTATTTCGCAATATATATCCTTCGGACAACGTTGCATCTTGCCCGGCATCAGGGCTGATAATCCCCGTAAGAACGATACCGTCTTTTACGGCGGAGGGAAAATCGTCCAATACAATGTAGGCGCCATAACGGTAGTCGGGGTTGTGTTGATTGCACAAGTAATCAAGTTTTTTCCAACGTTTTAAGTCCGCTGAGCGTAGCCCATTTTCATAGCAAAGTTCTACGCGGCGTTCGCGGCGAATTTCCCACAACATAGGCGATACATCGTTGGTCGGTTCCCATTTTGTACGTACCGGGTCATCGTAAATCACGCCGTTAATAGCAGGCTCACCACCGATTTCTTCCAGGTTGGGCATATTTACACGGGCGCGTAACTTGTTGATGGTCGAATTCAATACCTCTTGATTGAAGATGTCTTTTCCGGTAATTGCTTCCAACTCGTAACAAATCTCAGCATAGTTTAGGAGTACTTCACCTAAACGAAGGCAGGGGGCGTCGGTAATGTTTTGTCCACGGTTTTTGAGATTGGGATTACTGCTTTCCCATTCGTCATCTGTGAATTTTCTCAAAGAATAGCCCGAACGCGAATAGCTGTAAGGAGCATTATTTCCACCGACAGGATAATATTTGGGGCGAAAATTGTACGACAAGCGTGGGTCGCGATTAGTAAAGAAATCGGTAGCGGTGGGAGCGAACCAGTATTCATTGTTGTAAAAGACAGGGAATCCGTCACTACGTAAGAAACTTTCGAGCAGTGATTTGCTTGCACCATTCTGCTCTATGTCATAACATTGGTTTACCATGTAGTGCTTCACGGTTTTATCGGAATACTCACGGTACATGATTATTTCCGGATTATCGGATAAGTCATCGGAGGTGAATAGCGATTTATAGTTAGGAGCCAATTGATAGGGGCCTGCCATAACTATTTCAGAAGCAGTTTTGGCAAGCTCAAGGCATTTTTCAGCCATTTCAATATCCTGAAGGTAGTACTTCTGGAATGTACCTTCGCGTAACATAACCCTGGAAACAAGCGCCGCCACCACATATCGGTTGATTTGTAACTTACCGTCGTTCACCCGTACTGTATTATTCAATGCAAATTTGAAATCTTCTATGTTTTTTTCTACTACAAAGTTGCGTGGATCGCGGTCTTTATATAGGTAATCCATATCTTCTTTCTCGTCGCTTTGCTGTAACACTCTGTCGAACCATGGCACATCACCGTACTGAAAAGTTAAGCTACTGTAGAAATAACCTCTTAAAAAATGACCGATACCTAACCAATGATTAATAGTTGCTTCCGGTTCATTCAGACGGGGAGCACTGGCTATTACGTAATTGGCTTTCCGGACATTGGTAAATCCCCAACCACCATCTGTTTCGGGTATGATATTCGGTGCATATGGATTCTGTATAGGAGCCGATATGGCATCGTCGCCTACATCTTCCAACCAACTGGGGTTTTGAGCTGTCCCAAATCCTCCAAACAACGTTGGATAAACACTGTATAAAAAGAGCCGTGCCTGGGTTTCGGTTTGCCAAAATTCCTCATCGGTAAATTTGTCAACAGGCGGACGATCGAGGAAATCATTACAAGAAACGAATAATGCACATCCTAATAGCAATAATAATTTATATGTTTTCATATACTGTAATATTTTTAATTGGTGATATATTAGAACGATACTTGAAGTCCGAATGACCATGTCCTTACGTATGGGTAGATACGACCGAATCCTTGTGTGCCACCGTCTCCGGAAGAGGTATTGGTTTCGGGATCAAGAGGAATATCGCCCAGTTTGTCGATAGTGAATAGGTTTTCACCGCTGACATATACGCGTACTTTGTTTAGAAAAGCTTTTCGGATTAGATTTGTCGGTAACGAATATCCGAGGGTTAAACTCTTCAGACGACAATATGACATGTTAAGCAGATATTTGGTCTGAGGCATGTAGTTACCTCCGCTTTCCGCATAACGGGACGGTTGATTCATTTTAGACAAACGTGCATAAAAAGCATCCGGGTTTTCGGGTGTCCAGTAATCTGTTTGATGTGCGTAATACACTCCGTCTCCGAATTGGTAGCCCGGAATGATTAAATTACCGCTTGCCCAAATTTGACGGCTTCCTACTCCCTGGAAAAATATATCCAAATCGAAACCTTTGTAATCTAACCCGATACGTCCGCTGTATTCGTAGCGTGGAGTAGAGTTACCAATTACTTTCAGGTCACCATGATTATCAGCCGTAAAATCACCGCGATCAATCACTCCATTGCCATCCAGATCCTTATATTTGATATCACCTGGTAAATAACTTGCAATACCGCTTGTTCCGCTATATTCTAAAAAACGGCTTTGATCAGGAATATCGGCTTTTAAGGTTCCGTCCGGATTGAAATCGTCTGCGGTAAAGAAACGGTCGGTTTCAAATCCCCAGATTTCGCCAAGTACCCGACCTTCATAGTTGCTGCCATTAAGTGATTTAGTTCTGTTCGGATGTTTGGTTATTACAGTGCGGGCATCTGAAATATTGGCATTAACGCGTAGCTTTAATTGATTTGCGAATGTGTGGTTGAAGTCCAACGCTAATTCCCAACCTTTGGTAGTCAGTTCGCCAATATTTTTATAAGGAGCCGAAGCACCGAAAGCGGAAGGCATCTCGTTTCCTTGTACTACCATTCCATCGTTTACGCGTTTGTAAACATCGAACGAAGCACCGAGTTGACCGTTTAAGAAGCGCAAATCAATACCTAAATCGCTTGTTACGATATTTTCCCATGTAAAACCCTTTGCCAAAGTTTGCGGAAGTCCGAAAGTGGTCATATTGACGTTATTGATACTCCAACCAGACGAAACCGATGACAATATTGCCCTGAAGCGGTCGGCACCGATATTAGGATTGCCTATACTACCGACAGAGGCACGTAGTTTTGCAAAACTTAATACAGGCTGCAAAGAATGCATGAATGATTCTTCGCTGAGAATCCATCCAATCGAGCCGGAAGGGAAAAATCCCCATAACTGGTCGAGAGGGAAATTAGATGAGCCGTCATAACGTCCATTCAGTTCTAAGAGATAACGGTCTTTCAACGAGTAATTAATACGTGCAAAGAAACCTACGGAAGCCCAGTCACTTTGTGAACCATAAACAAATCGTGTACCTTCATTATTAGAAGTTGTTGAAATGGTGTGCTTGCTCGGATCTAACAATTCACGAGCTTCACCATTTAAATAGTTATAATCCTCATATTCGAGATTAAAACCGGCAAAAGCGCTTAGGTTGTGTTTACCGGCGAATTCTTTACTATATCGTAAAACTGCATTAGCAGTATGATGATTAGTTAAATAGTTGTACTGATCGTATTTGTCGTAAGATGATGCAGTATAGGTTGTCAGATTGTTAATGTCACCTGACCAAAAATCAATGGCCGTTACCTTACCTCCACGCAGTTGCCGGAGACGGCTATTGGTTATGTACGAATAATCAGCTTCCAATGATAAACCTTTTGTAATCTTTAATGTAGCTCCCAATGTAAAGCGCATATTGTTTGTAGCATCACTATTTTTATTGGCTTGTGCTGTTTCGGTAAGAGCACTGCGGAACGGTTGTCCGTTATATGTTCCGTACGGATATATCACCGGCCAACGGTATATGTAATATAAGGGGTCGTAAGTTGAGCTCGAATAAGTGAATGGAGTCTCCAGTACAGTACGCGAGAACATTAGTTGTGAACGTACTTTCAACCATTTAGCAATTTCTGTTTCGGTCTTGAAGGTAACGTTATAGCGGTCGTATTGGTCATTATTCACTTTCAAAACACCTTCGTTACCCATATAACCTAAAGACAGGTGGTAACTGGTTTTACCAGACTTACCGGTCACCGATAAATTATGATTTTGAATAAAACCATTTTGGATGTACATATCGAATGGATCCCATGAACGATAAAAACGAAGCCCTTTGTCGGTAATTTCAAAATCGCGTCCGGCCACCATCTCGGGGCTAAGATTCATACCGCCAAAATTACGTTCCCATTCCTTCATCCGCTCAATAGCATCGTTATCCCATTTCATTCCGGCATCACCTACAAATTCCGAGTCGTTGGGGTTATTACGTCTCCATGCTTCTAATGCCATGGCAGCCGACTCGTAAGACTTGGCCATCTTAGGTAAACCGATGGGAGAGGTCCATGCAAAGTTGTTGGAGTAAGTAGCTGTAAATTTATCACTATTCTGTCCTGATTTGGTTGTAATCAGTACCACGCCGAAGGCAGCCCGTGAACCATAAATGGAGGATGAAGCGGCATCTTTCAGTATCGAGATATTCTCAATATCGTCAGGATTGACCATGTTCAAATCGGTTACTTCAACGCCATCGACCAAAATAAGCGGTTGTGAAGCACCGCTGTCTTCGTTCAATAGAGTACCCTGATCACCGCGAATACGGATTTTGGGTGTTGTTCCGATACGTCCCGAAGTAGTGGTGACAGTTAGGCCCGGGGTTGAACCCTGTAAACCACGGCCTACATCTGTCAGTGAGCGACTTTCCAACTGTTTGGCTATATCCACTGTACCTACTGCACCGGTCAAATTAGCTCGGCGTTGGGTGGCATAACCTACCACAACTACTTCGTCAATCACTTTGGAATCTTCTCTCATTTTGACATTAATGATACTACGAGAACCTACTGTTTCTTGTACGGATACATAACCTATATAGGAGAATTGTAGAACAGATGTAGTCGATGGTACGGTAATCTTATATCTGCCGTCAATATCAGTAACAGAGCCGATAGGAGCACCTGCCACTTTGACCGATACACCGATTAACGATTCGCCATTACTGTCAGTGACAGTACCTGTTACACTTTTCCCTTTCTCTTGTGCAATTGCGTATACCGATACCATTATCAGACAGGCAAACAAGAATATTCTGTTCCGCATATGCCTGGCGTAATCGATATATTGCATGTTTAATTTCATATTATCCATAGGACTTTTGTTTTGTAAATTTGTTAATTACTTGTTTATAATTTTATCTACTTTTGTGGTACCGTCGGTGTACGTTGTTTTTTTCAATAATAGGCCTTGGGCATCAGCTGGGACGGTAATACCTGCCGGCGTATTGTATGAAACGGATTCCACAACTTTGTCGTTAGTCGCGGTGTGGACGCCCACTGCTGTGTTGATTATCTCCAGTACGGAAGTAGAAGGGGCGGGGGTCGTAAATGAGTTTTCTGTCTTGGGAAGCGCCCATACACCTAATGCATTATTATCACCGGTTGCATATACATTACCGGCAACGTCAAATACAACTGTATAGCAGGTACTTGTAAAAGGAGTATTAATAACGTATTTAGATGATAAGGCAGGGGTGTTATTATCGTCCCAAGTGACATCAAAAATATGTATTTGCCCCTGTGTGTTTCTTTCATCGATAGTGCCTGCGGTAGCTACTAAACTTTGATCTGTATTTAAGCCTACTACACCTCGGGTGTTGCTTCCTAATGCTCCCATAGAGCTATAATCTGCCACGCCTGAAGAATTCATATGGATTAATCCGGGATTAACTCCGCTTACAGGGTCGGTAGCCCTGTGCTGTGCAACCCACCAGCCTCCTTTGTCATCTGGAAAAATCATACCATTTCCATTGGCTATGCTGCCGGGATATGTAAGGGGAGTCGGGGCATCGACCCAAGGAGAATCCAGATTTCCGATTTCGTATAAATTGATTTTTTGCGGAAGATCTTCGTCATAGGTATAAAGTTTGGTATCTGCTCCTGTTCCTGTTATATAGCAATGTGAAACCGAACCGTGAATAAATACTTCACCTTCCTTTGCATTTCCACCGGTAATTGTTCCTCCAAATACGGAAACCGCGTCTGTAGTGGGAGTTGCAGGATTCCAGATGTGTACACCACTGGTTTCGTTATCGCTCCAATCGGTAATGTAAATTCTGTCATCGGGTGCTACAGTTAACCGTAACGGACTTGCAGGACTATCTGAAAAGTTTCTGGACCAAGCATTTTCTCCTTGCCCTGTGATATCAGCGAAAGCTGCATCAAAAACATATATACCTCCGTCGGTTGTTTTATTTTTAGAATCAGTAACATAGATGTGACCGAAATAGGGACTATCGAAATTATTGTTGATAGCCAACCCTCGAGGTGTTGTAAGAGTTTCGGTAGTATTGCCGATGAGAATCGGTTCGCTACTTGTTTCAGTTCCGGTTGCTTTTAATTTCCATGTGTAATTTCCTGTGGGGACTGTACTCAAATCGACAGAGATATTTGTATGGTTCCCCTTTGTTAATGCTTCGGATTCAGTAATCTGAATCTCGTGAGGGGGGGCCGTCTCTTTCTGAAGAATAATTGTTAATGACGTAGCCGGAGCATTTAGTGTATAGGAAATTTTCACTTCCTGATTCGTGTTATCAACTGCATTTGCACTCAGTCCAGAGGCATAAATGTTGGGCTCTTGTGCATGTAATGCTGTTATTGCCAGAGACATGGCAGTTACAATAGTAAGAAATCGTCTCATAGTAGTTAAATTTTGGATGAATAATAAATATGTATGATAATCTTATAGTTAATACAAATACAGAAGAGCAGTTCTGCCGTTTTTGGGGTAATCATAAAGATTACCCCAAAAATGTATTACTGTTTTAGAATACGTTTATTGGTAATACCTTCGGAGGTTTTAACCAGTAAGGCGTAGATACCTGAATTCAGAGTTTGTACATTGACCTTGGTTTGTGCAGCATTTATTATGCCGCTTCTTACCGGTATACCTTTGGTGTCATAAAGTACATAGCTTTCTGCATTGATACCTGCTGTTGCATTGATGATAATTTCGTCTTTTACTGGATTCGATATGTAAATACAATCACTTAAATTTGCTTTGTAATGAGGTGTTATGCCTGTACTCTGTTTTACAGAAGCATGTGTAGTATACGTATTATCGGATTTAGGAAGAGAATATACCATCAGGCGTTCATTATAGTTAGAAATCAGATAGAGATTACCCGCTGCATCGAAAGCCATATTCTGCAAATAGTCGGTCGCTTCTCCCCAGTCAATACTGCATTTAGCGGTGAGAGTCGGTTTGTTACTTGCATCGTAAACCACATTGAAAACTTCTACTTTACCGGCTTTTGTACCTATTGCCAGTGCAGAACCATCTGCGTTCACTGCCATGGCTCCCTGGTATGAACTTGGAAGTGATGAACTGCAATTGTAATCTAGTTTGCCATTGGTGGCGTGTATCAAAGCCGGAACACTGGCTCCGCCTGTACCTGCACGGTATTGACACATCCACCATCCGCCGTGGGTGTCCGAAGCAATTTGGCCATATGAATTCTGAAGGAGATTACCATTTTGCATGTCATCATAAATAGTAGCACTGGGGGCTGATACCCAGGGTAATACGGCTGTACCAATATCATAACGATAAATGCCTCCTGCTACCGGAGAAGCCGGACGGTTGTAAGTAAACAACTTCGTTTCAGTACCACTTCCTATGATTTTTATATCTTCTATTGGATCGTGAATAAAAGTTCCGTCTACTGTTACCTGACCGTTGGAAGTATTAAGCGTTCCGCCAAATAATGGAGAAAAATCTGATGCAGGATGGGCCGCATCCATTATGTAAATTCCTGAGTTACCAAATGAACTGTCGGAGATATAAACTTTACCGGAGGCATCTGTTGTAATTCCTCTTGGAGCATATTGGTAACTGGCATTTACGTTGGCTCCCCATGCTATATTGCCGGTATAACTTTTGGCTCCCTGATTGGTGACGTCTGATAAAGCTGCATCCAAAATATAAATACCTTTTTGCGTTGTCCGGGGATTCACTGGTGTTCCTTCCGAGATGAGGCCACCGGCAGATTCTGATACGTATACCCGGCCGAAGAATGGGCTTTCAGGATTGTTGTCTACGGCAACACCACGCCCCGAATAGAACTGGAATATAGGAGAGTCGTCGCTTATTTTAACTGGGTATGCTACAGGACGTGAACTTGCTGTAACACTCCACGTATCATAATTGGTTGTTCCGAACGGATTGGTTATGACTTGTGCTCCTTTGTTTAGTGCCCCTGCATTGTAACTGGTTAGGGTTTCACCTTCCTTGTAGACTGTAATGAATACCGATGAAGCGTCTTCGTTCAATGTAAATTTAAACTCATTTGCTGGACTAATTGAGAGCTCGGAAGCGTAGATATTAGCTACCGGCTGGATTTCGGTTTTGTAAATGGCGGCACCTTGTCCCTGTGCCCAAATTCCGATTTTGATATCATAATTGTTTACTACAATAGATGATGCCAAATAACCGGCACGGGTTGTACCTAAACCTGCTTCGGGATATTTATCTGAAATTCTAACGGCGTTACTCAACCCATTAGTAACATCAAAGAGTGCTATACCTGCTTTTGTTGCATCGGCATTGCAAACTGGTGTAGCCATAAATAGATGTCCGGCATAACGGGCAAACGTGTTTCCGTAGGCAGCTACCGGTACCTCGGTAACAGTTAATTCACCTTTTTTCAACAAGGCAGCACCATCGACGGCCGACCAGTCGAATTTATATTCGGTAGTATGCATCACATCACTGTCGACAATGATATGGTCGTAACCGGAAGGAGATATGGTAAACTTAACATGTTCTCCCCATATAGAAACCGGATAATTAGTATCGGCACCCATATATTTATCAGTAACGCTTTTGGTTTCATTTTTGTAATTTAAACCGACAATGCGATAGTTTGCACCGGACTTAACCGTGTAATAGATATATAAGTTTGAAATGGCACCGGCTACGGTGAAAGTTTCTCCTATTTCGGCATTTGTTGTATTGGCTTGTTTTTGGGTAGTGAATAAAACTGTCGGGGCAGCATCGTCGTTTTCCCATTTGTATACTTTAAACATTGTGGTAGCGGAAGCATCTGTTATTTTGTTGCAAGCCAGTAAAACATCATCGGCACTGAAAGCAATGTCACTAAGAATGGAACTTCCACCTGTGATGCCGGTTAATTCTAATTCTTTGATAATTTCTTGTGTTTCGGCATTTATTACTATAATTTTAGGATCGGTGGTCAAAACATACAGTTTTCCATTGCGTTGAAGTATTCGTCTGATTGATGAACTGTTCAGCCATGCAGGATTTTCGATATTACCGTCCGTAATAAAATCATATTGGCTTAATGCTGTTGCACCATCGCCCTGTTCGGGTGCAGGATAATCAGGAACAATGATATTGATGTTTTTCAAAAAGGCTTTTGAGTATGTAATTTCGGATGCGGTAACTGTAACATCTACTGTCTTACTTTCGTAATTTTCCAATGAAAACGATAATTTATAATTACCGGGTTTCAGGTCATAAAAGGCATAAATACCGTTGTACCAGTTGTCAGTGATATAAGTTTGTAATACTTGTGAACCGTCTGCATTGAGCAGTTTTACGGTTGCTTCATTGAGTGGTAACCATTGGTCATCACTACCGGGCCTGTAGGTAAATTTCGGCTGATTAAGAATATCTACCAATTCATTTTCGCTTTTCACGAAACCTGCAATTGTGCCTGTTGTCGGCATATCGCGTTTAAAATAGTTATGAAAGTGCTGAAAGAAACGTATAGCTTCGAGTCTGCAGAAGTCGTTGTTCATTAAGCGATGGGTTTCTGGTGGGTAATCATGGAATGAACCTTCAGAAAGGAATCCCGGTACAGTTAACGGGCGTAGAACTCCTAAACCGAGATTATCGCCATAAAATGTAAAATCACCACGCAGCATCGGAGTGGGGCTTGTCCAAACGGTCAAAGGATTGTTAATCTGAGAAAGGCCTGATGATTGTACCATTGGTAAACTTTGTGCTATAGTTGGCTGATCATTGTATCCATGATACAATAATAGAAGATAGTTGGTCGTTGTATTCAGGGCATTGCTATGGATTGATAAAAAATGATCCACATTATTGGCATTAGCTTCTTCAGCAATTTCTGATAAGTCACGGTCGCCACCGCCGACAAATTGCTCACCGTCACGGATACCGCTTGTGTTATCTGTACGCGAGATAATGACAGTAGCACCTGCTGCTTCAAGCAACTCTTTCAATGCTAATCCTTTTACCAGATTAGATTTGGATTCCCAATAGCCATCAGGAGAGGTCCATACTTCGGGAACAGGAATGGTCCAGATGCTCCGGTCGTTACTATCGTATCCACCATGTCCTGGGTTGATATAAATTTTGACACCAGTCAAATCAATTGCTTGAGCGGTAAAAATCGTCAAAATAGAAACTATGAGTAATGCTAGTCGTTTCATAATTGAGTTATTTTAATTCAATGTTCATAATGTAAATTTGACCTTTTTCTGAGTTGAATGCAATTTGTTTACTATCGGCTGAGGCTGCCGGATACATAGCTATTTTTGCAAAAGGTGTAGTAAGTGTCTGGCGGATTTTACCATCAATGGTTGTTGCTGTGATTTCTGAAGTAATAACTTGATCACCGTCATCTTTGTCGTTCATTCCGATAATCCATTCATTATTTAACCAACTGGGAGCATTTAGTTTTTTCAATGAAACAACATTTTTTCCATTAATGTCACAAACAAAAGTACCATAAGCAGCTACTGTATAAACGATGTGTTTGCTGTCGGGAGATATACTAGCCCAAAAGTAACTTTTGTTCTCTCCATTTGGGGTGAGAATTTTACGAATGTTTCCTGTATATAAAACCATTTTGCGATCTTCAATATTGATATACGGGTCTACATTTGAGGCCGTATTTCTCATTTTTTTCATAGTTCCACCTTTGATTACTGCTGGTACATTTTCTGCGAATACAGGACTAATTTTTTCATGCGTGGCATCAATTAGCTTTTCTTGCTTTTTATTGTTTAAGGAATAACTTTGCAGTGAAGAAAAACGTAATTTATTTCGTATTTCGGTCTTTTTAAATAAAATAGTGTTTTCGTCGGCACTGATGCGTACACCATAGCCGGCACCTGCATCTGTTACCAGTTTTTCGATTTTATGAGTTGCTATAATGTGACAATTCAGACCCTCATAATTTTCAGTAGTTGTGAGTAGATAAGTACCCTTTGGACTGAAGACCGGATGAAAATATCCTCCTTGTTCTGTCCCATTCAGAAGCTGGATAGACTTGATGTCGATTCGCTGTGCATAAGAAAGTTGCCCAATCAAAATGAGCGATAATAATAATAGTTTCTTCATGACTTTTTAAGAATGATTAGTTGGTTATTTTTAGTGTCAATTGTTTTTCTGCAATTTGTAGTTTTGCAATGTACATTTCTTTATTAGGCAATGATAGTGGAATTCTATTTTCACCTTCCAATAAACAAAGTGTTTGAGAAAAGGTATGATAACCCTGTGTGGAATAAAGCTCAAGTATTGCGTTAGAAGCTTTGTCTGCATATATAAATAGATATGGATTTCCGTATTCGTTGTATACGTAAATTTGTGAATTGGTTGTGACGGAGGTCTTTATACCACTTGCTGTTCCAATTGTGAATTGACGAGCTTCCGACCATGTATCTAATGTATTGGCTTTTCGTGTTTTTACACGCCACCAGTATGTTGTATTCTCTTCTATACTGCCAACTAATCCAGAATTGTATTTAGTATCTGTGGTTTCCATTGAAGCTACTAAATCGGTAAATTGGCTGTTACGAGATAGTTGCCAGATATAACAATCGACATCTGAAGCTCCTTGCCATTGGAATAAAGTTGCTTTGGAAATGCTGGCATTATCATCAGGATAAGTTAACACCGCTGTAATTGGTGCAGCCGGTGATTCACCAAATACACGTGGCGCATATTCATTACCATATCGGTCAATAACCGAAACTGCAATTTTGTGTGTAGAGGTAGATATACCTTTCTTCATACGGAATTGTTTGTCGTAGGTAATAGAAACTAAATGTTCTGATTTGGAGAAGGCACCTGTTTCGTTCCGTTTGGCAATTGGTACAGCATATACAGCGTAACGTACATTTTCATCAGAATTGTGTATCCATGAGATGATACTACCCTGTGGGGGGCCTGTAAATGAAATAGGTTCTTGTTCGGGTGCCGCTTTCCAGTGGATTGCAGGGGGGAGTGCCGGGTATTGAAAAACGTCAGTTTTAAATTTTTCACGGAAGGGGGCATCATAAACCCAAGCTAAGGTATTATAAAATACGTTTCCGGGGGCATTATCATAATTTGTACTGCGATTTTTCAAAGTTTGGTTCTTAAATTCATCTGTATTCTTGTAATAACCTGCATTGCTTGAATTATTTTCTGCATAACGATAGAGAGCCATACTCGAATAGAACTGTTTACCAAAACGATTGGTTAGATCCGTCCACCAAGTGCAAAGCTTGTTATAATCCTGTGCACCACCTGTTTTCCAGTATAATTGTGGTGATAGATAATCAACTGTACCCTCTTTTAGCCATGCTACAGGATCACAATAAATCTCTTGATACATATTTCCTCCTGTAATACCCGAAGGTAACGGAATACCTTCTTCTTCTGCTACACTGGTGTTGGTTGTCCAAATACCGAATGGTGAAACTCCAAATGTTACATAAGGTTTTATAGTTTGAATTGTGTGATAAACATCGGCAATCATTTGGTTTACATTGGCACGTCGCCAGTCATGTACGGTTTTACCAGGGTGGGCATTCGACCATGTTCCGAAATATTGCGATTGCGATTTTGCATCTTGGTTGGTGGTACCTCCGTATGGGTAGAAATAATCGTCGAAGATGATGCCGTCTATATCATAATTTGTAGTTATTTCTTTTACTATATTTGTAATTAGTAATCGTACTTCGGGGATAGCAGGATCTAAAATCACGTTGTCGGAATACCAAAGTAACCATTCAGGGTGTGTGTTCTCATAGTTGTATGGCCAGTTATTGCTTCCTGTCCATCCATCGCCAGTTTTATTATAACGATATGGATTGAGCCATGCATGACATTCGATCCCTCGTTTGTGGCATTCTTCTATGACGAACGCCAATGGATCATATCCCGGATTGGTACCTCGTGGTATCTTTAGGTCACTTGACCAAGGTTCATAAGACGATTTGTACATCGCATCACAACGTGAACGTACCTGAAAAAATACAGTGTTGAGATTCAATGTTTGAATTGAATCAAGCATTTTGAGCATCTCTGCTTTTTGTGAAGTAGCTCCTGCGCTTTTAGGCCAGTCAATACCACCTACTGTAGCAATCCAGGTCGCTCGCATTTCTCGTTTAGGACACTGGGCTTCCATGTTTATACAAAAGTATAAAAATACGAGGAATAGATAATAATTTTTAACGTGCATAGTATTATTTGATAATATTAATAATGTTATTTGTTATATATTTAAGGAACGTTTGATTTTGTTTTTTAAGTAATCAAATTCTTTTTAAACTGTTTTTGTTTTAAAATATATTTAAAACATCTCTAATTATAAATTATGAATAGCAGTGATACATTAATATTTTTACATCACTCGTAATTTATTAGAAAACGTCAAAGAGCATTTGAATCTATTGAGCTCTAATGTTTAACAGCTTAATGTTACTAAGTTCTATCAGAACTTAGTTTTTTTTCTTATTAATAAGTATGGTTAACTTTTTATTAATTGTTTTGAGATGCAATATTATCATTAAACAAAGGTCGAAAGAATTCTTTGAGAATTACTTCATAGCAAAGATAAGAATAGTTTTAATATCAAGAACATTAATTTGCATTTATTTTGATTTATATTTATTAATTCACAATAATATAAAGTGATGTATTGCATTCTAATGAAATATAAGTAACGTGAGCTTAACGAATATGATTACAATAACACTTCTTTGTTTTCCCGTTTACAGGAATAGTATTTTAACACACACTTAAATAGGTAATTAACAAAGTATTAAATACGTACTTTTGATATTATAAAGTACGTACTTTTTTAAAGTCTGATTATCATTGTTTTATATCCTTCAAATAGCTATGTCAAATTATACTTTTCTGATAGGAAACTTTCTAATAATATTAGAAGTATGGCTATAAAAGAATTCGTCGGACTCACGTTAAATAGAAAAAATAAACTTTGTACGGCATTTATCCTATGGTTCTTCTATATTTAAGGAATGGAATTCTATTAATCCAGTCATTGGGGTTTCTTCAATAATATCAAGTTCTACTCCAAAACCACGAGCGACTTCTCTTAATATTTCGGAGTAGCTGTATGCTACTGAACCAACAAAACGAATAGGATAACTTTTATAATCATACTGACACACACTACGGATAAAAAAGTTTTTCAAATTATTGGTTAACAAGCTATAAACATAGTCGTTATCTAAATAATCTGCTAAGAAATAAGATATAGTAGCAAGGAACCGATTGGGAAATGGTAAATTGTAGACAGATTCCATAGCATCATTTGCAGTTATACGAAACTTATCATAAAAGTCTGTTGCAATATATTTAGGGGCTAACCCTTTAAGAACGTCAGCCAGAAAAAGTTTACCTAATACTGCACCGCTTCCCTCGTCACCTAATATGTAGCCTGCGGCTTTCACATTTTTGACAACGATTTTACCATCGTAGAAACATGAATTGGAGCCAGTTCCTAATATGCAGGCAATACCTGCTTCACATTTAAATAAACCACGTGCAGCAGCCAACAAATCACTTTCAACTTGAATAGGAGTCTTAAATTGTGCTACCAGAGAAGCACCCAATATGTTTTTTTTCTCATAAGAGGTACATCCGGCACCATAATAATATACTTGATCCAATTTCTTTTTAAAGAAGGATTCTGGTAAACCGAGTCTTACACTTCTGCTTATTTCTCTTCTGGTTTGGAAAAAAGGATTCAGCCCTTCCGTAAAAGCTCTCTGTACGAGATGATTATCTTCAACAAGAGCCCACTCAGTTCTTGTAGAACCACTTTCTGCGATAAGTTTCATTCCGTAGTCTTTTTTGATTTGGTTACAAATATATAATCTTTTTTGCTATATCTTTCATTCTTCAATAAGATTTTCTTTAGTGCCAAACTAAATCAGTGAGAATTATGGAAGTATATTATATGATCATATAATGAAATACTGCTAAGTTCTGATAGAACTTAGTATGAGTATTTGAGGTAATGAAAAGTTGAGATCTTTAAATAAGAAAATCATGTCTGATAAAAAGAAACCTTAAAGATGATGTTTGTTAGACATTTTCCTTCTTATAATTCTTGTTTAAAGACCCCTGTTTTATAACTAATTAAATCGTCGTTTTTATAGAGCATAAAAGTGTATATAATAAGGTAATGGGGTATCTGTTTCTGTAATCAGAAAAGAATACTTTTTTTACTGATTTAAGTGAAAATTTATTCTAATGTTCAAATCCATATGCTTGCGTTGGATAGAGCTAAATAAAATTATTAATAGATTATATTATGAAAAAACAGTTATTAGTTCTACTCTTTTTCTTCTCTGCTGTGGCTGCATATTCACAGCATACGATTACTGGAGTGGTGACTTCCTCTGAAGATGGAATGCCGGTCATTGGGGCATCCGTTGTTGTTAAAGGGAATGCCAGTCTAGGTACAATTACTGATATTGATGGAAATTATTCAATTAAGGCACCTGACAATTCTACTTTGGTGTTCTCTTATGTAGGTATGGAGACACAAGAGGTGAAGGCAGGTAAACAGTCTGTGATAAATGTTGTCATGAAACCTTCTTCAATAATGGTTGATGAGGTTGTAGTGACGGCAATGGGAGTAAAAACGGAAAAAAAGAAATTAAATTTTGCGGTGCAAAGTCTGGATTCGGATGAAATTGTTGCTGGTCAATCTGCAAATTTTGTGAATTCATTGCAAGGTAAAATAGCCGGTATTCAGACCAGTAGTACGGGAGGCTCTCCTAATGCAAGTTCTCCTATGATAATACGTGCCATATCTTCTATTAATCCGGGACAGAGTAATGAGCCTTTGTTTATAGTAGATGGAATGCCTGTTAGTGGTGGTGGTACGGCAGCCGGTGATATTAATCCGAATGATATTGAAAGTATGACTGTTTTAAAAGGAGCGGCTGCAGCTGCTTTATATGGACAGGAAGCTTCTAACGGAGCTATCATGATTACAACAAAGAGTGGTAAAAGTGGAAAAATAACCGTGAATGCTAATGCCAGTGTACAAATTGACAATGCGGTGCGGGCTCCTGAAATACAATCATTGTATGGACCTGGTGCACAAGGTTTTTATAAAGATAATACTGTTATTGGTGGCTGGGGACCTTTGTTAAGCCCAGGGCAAAAAGTTTATGATAATGTGGGCTCTTTTCTTGGCACGGGATTCTATCAGAAATACGATGTGAGTGCGTCAGGAGGAACAGATAAGTTTTCTGCTTATGCTTCTGCCAATTACTCTAAGAGTGATGGAGTTGTACATGATGATTATAAGGATCGGATGGGATTTCTCATCAAGGCAAATTATGATGTATCTAAATGGGTTAAAATGTCGTTATCGGCAAATATAATGGAGAGTAAGTCTAGAGGTTTTGGTAATTCTATGCTTTCTGTATACCGTTGGCCTATTAATGATCAAATGAGTTACTATAAAGATGCTAATGGTATACGTTGGCTTTTAGATAAATCTACATTAACTGATGATGAATTGAAAGATTTGGTCTTGAATCCAAATTGGAGTAGATACGAAGATTATGGAGTGACTGAGTCTACACGAAATATTCTTATGGGATCGATAGAATGGACTCCTGTGAAGGATTTGATGTTTTCAGGAAAAATTAGTTATGATAAGAAGCATACCATGACTGATTCATATATGACCCCGCGCTTTGATAAATCAGATTTTACCAATCCGGATAATATAGAACTGACAAATTTTGGGCAATATACTTTTTCTCCTAATAGAAATCAATTATTAACGGTGCAATTATTAGGTACTTATAAATTGACGGTTGCAAAGGATTATGATATTGATCTTTTAGCTGGATTTGAATATAAGGATACAAAAGGTATTGAAGCTCAGTTAGGAGGAGCGGATTTTGTGTTACCTGGTGAATTTTATAGTATGCAAAATGTGGGTGCACTTACTTCTGATGCTTCATTTGATTATAATACAAATTTGTATCATTATCGACAGAATAAGTTTGGTTATTTTGGAGAAGTTCGTTTGGGATATAAGGGGCTTGCACAATTGAGTGCTACTGTTAGGCGTGATATGTCATCAACATTAACAACTAAATCCTACATTTATCCTTCTGTTACAGCTGGTATTATATTTTCTGAATTATTGAATTTGTCTAGTTCTGTTTTCTCTTTTGGTAAAATCCGTGGTAATTGGGCTAAGGTTGGCAAGGATGGTCCCCGATATAAATTTGATAGAAATTTTAAGCAATGGAGTAGCTTTCCGGACGGAGGATTTGGCTTGGATTCGACTGTTGGAGCAAGTAATGAACTACTTCCGGAAATGACTAAATCCTGGGAGATCGGTGCGGACCTTCGTTTCTTTGATAGTAGAACAAGACTGGATGTAGCCTATTATTCAACTACGGTTGATAATCAGATTGTAACAGTACGTGTATCTCCGGCTTCAGGTATGATTCTACAAACTCGAAATGAAGGTGCTGTAAAAAATTATGGCGTGGAAGTACAATTTTCTCAAGATATATTATCGAATAGGGATTTTAAATGGACTGCAGGGTTGAATTTCTCATTGAATAGAGGAAAAGTCACTAGTCTACCAGAAGGAATGACCGAATTGCAGGGAACTCAATTTGGAGATATTTTTCCGACTGCTTATCTGAATCATTCTACTACTTCCATTACCGGTAAAGATTATAAAAGAAATCCGGAAGGAAAGATTATTTGCAAAGAAGATGGTACGCCAATTATTGATTCAGCAAAAGGAGTTTTGATAGGGGATCGTGCACCAGACTTTTTATTGGGCTTAGTAAGTTCTTTTAGCTGGAAAAACTTTTCAATGTCTTTTTTGCTTGATGGGCGTAAAGGAGGCGATGTTGTAAATGTAACAGGAAGAGGATTATTTTCAAATGGACAGCATAAATCATATGAAAAGTATCGTAATCGTGAAATTGTTGTTGATGGTGTAATTGAACAACCGGATGGAACTTATATACCAAATACGAAACCGATTATTTTTAATCAGACAAATATGAATACTTATTTTTATGGAGTTAGTTCTAACTTTATTGAAGATGGTTCTTATATACGGTTAAGTTATTTGTCGTTTGCGTATAATTTTACTCCTTTCCTTAAGAAATCCCTTATTAAAGGGCTTAAATTAACTGTCACTGGTAATAACCTGTTCTTGTTAACTAAATATTCAGGGTCAGATCCACAAATCAGTGGGAATTCGTCTGCTTCAGGAACAGGCTCTTTTGGAATTGATAATTATGCAGTTCCAAGTACGCGTAGTTTTAATTTTACCCTTAATGCAACATTCTAAAATTTGATGATTATTATGAAAATTGTAAAATATATAATAGGAACCTTGTTATTATGTGGCAGTCTTACTGGTTGTGAAGATATGCTTGACGATAACATAAATCCGGATAAATCGAATAAAGTAACTCCGGAACAAGCTTTGCCAGTAGTAATGTTTTATGCTTCTCAAGCGAATTATGATCATGCTGAATATGGAGCCTATCTCTCAATGGCGTTGACTACTGGAGGAAAAAGCCAGACTAATACATATGCTTATAAAGGTGGTTGGGAGTTTCTGACAATGAATCGGCATCCACAATGGCGTCGTCATTTTTATGACATTGGTGCAAATGTAAATGAGTTGATAAAAGCAGCAGAACGAATTAAATCTTTAAATTTTGTTTTAATAGCACGAACGATACGCTTAATGTCAACTCAGTTGACTACTGATATGTTTGGGGATATGCCACGTTCGGAAGCTTATCTGTCGAACTCTCCAAAATATGATTCACAAGAGAGTATTTATCAATGGATGTTACAAGAAGCTGATGAGCTTATTGCGCTATATGATAATCCCGAATGGACTCAAGCTCCTGGTAATATTAAAATTACCACAAAAATGGATCGTGTTTTTGGGGGAGATTTAGGAAAATGGAGACAGTTTACTTGTGCGTTGAAAGCGCGTATTTTATTGCGTAAGTTACCTAACTGGGATAATAATAGTAATAGTTGTGAGCAGATAATAAGTGCAGTTGATGCAGCCTTAGATAATTGGGAAGAACCACGTTATCAATATGATGGTGGTACTGGAGTCGCAAGTTCGCCTTGGGGACCTTCTCAGCCGATTATCAATGGATGGGAGAGTCGTGGTAATTTATTGGATAAAGCTATCGTTTCAAAATATTTCTGTGTAGATGTTATGGGAGTTTTTGAGAAACCAACTTTAGTATCTGGTAAAGCAGAAGATCCTCGTTTGGAAAAAATGATGACAGCTCGCTCTGGCCCGGAAGGAGATACCGGAATTAAATTCCGATATCTGGAAAACAATATTGGTATGGGAGTCTCATATAAAGAGAGAAATTATCCGGATTTGTTTGCTGGTATTTATACAAAGGATGACGGATATATTCCATTGTTTACTAAAGAAGAGTTATTACTTATAAAAGCTGAAGCATCTTATTGGAAAGGGGATAAGGCTACAGCCCGAACATTAACGGTTGCTGCCGCTGATTATAATATGGATAGATATGGAGTTCCTAAAACAAGTTTACCAAGAAAGAACTATTTTGAAGGAACCTATAAAGAAAAGTATTTCCCGGAAGGTAATGCGTTTACTCTCCATCATTTGATGTTACAAAAATATGTTTGTATGTATTTACAGCCTGAACAATGGACAGATATGAGAAGATATAACTATAGTAACAATGTAAATAAAAAGATGTATGATGGAATAATTGTATATCCAACTCTTAAACGTCCTTACAATTTGTATGAGCCTTATTGGTTGAGTGATAAAAATCCTGATGGCACAGTTAAAGAAGTTTGGCTTCAAAGAATCAATTATGATCCGGAAACTGAAGAGAAATATAACAGGGCAGAATTAGAACGCCTTGGAGCTTATAAAAATGCAGATTGGTTGAAAGTCCCAATGATTTGGGCTGTATATAAATAATAATCATTAACTGAGTATGAAAATGAAAAATATAGCTAAGACTACATTACTTCTAATAAGTATAGCTGGTTTGGTATCCTGTGAAATTAATGATCCTGTAGATGACTGGGCAAGAATTGGTCAGGAGGTTCCGCATACTGTTTGGGAGTTATCCAGTACTAAAGTAAAAGCAGGTGAGAATCTGGCTTTTAAAGCACAATATTATACGAAAGGAGAAAAGATTGACAGACTTGAGGTTTGGTATGATTTAACTGAAAATAAAGCAATGGAAGCTAAGTGTCCATTTGTTAGTTTTAATTATTCATTATCTGTGAATGTTTCTTCTTCGGCTCGTGAAGAACAGTCTATTAGTCAATATGTCCATTCAGAAGAGAATTGGGATATCGATAAGAGAGCTTATGTTATAAATGAAACCTTTCCGGTGAGTAATACTTTACGTCCGGTGGAATGGAAAGATGTGGTAGATTTTGATTCTGAAAAGTTTTCAACTTTATTTCCTGATACTTTTGCTACTGCATTTAAAAAAGGATTATATGAGAAACTTGAACAGAATACTTATTTGACAGATTATCGGACTGTTTTGGTTACGACAGGTGAAATTACTGTAGAAGATTTTAACGCTTGTCTTGATTCTACCTTTAATGAAAACCGTCAGGACTATGATAAGTTTGTAAAGGAAGAGAGAAAAGCTGAACTCAAAAGTAAGTATAATAACATTCCTTTTGAAGAACTGATCTATAAATCATCTGAATCTAAGTTTCAGATTTCTTATTTGAAATCTTATAGTATAGGTGCGACTTTCCGGGTATATGATGAAAAAAATAATCAGGGAGTTTCTGAGAAATTTACAATTGAAATAATCTAATATCGTTAAGCTATGAATCTATTAAGAAGTATATTAAGCAGTACAATATTTATCCTTTTGTTGGTAGGATGTATAGAAAATGATCCTGTTTACGAATATTTTCCAGGTGATAAGATTGCTTTTTCGTATGCAGTGGATGGCGAATATGCGATTGATTATTTAGTTGGATCGAAAATTCAATTCAAAAATAATTCAGTAGCAGAAGGAGAGTGCATATGGGATTTTGGTGATGGTTCGGAGAAAGTTAGAGAGTCGGAACCGATTCATAAATATGAAGTGGCTGGAACATATGACGTTGTTTTGGAAATTGTAGGCGAAGGAAAACTGAAAAAGAAAATTCTTATTAGTGATATTTTTCCAACAGTTAGTATAGAGCCGATTGAAGGAGGAGTTTGCGAAGTAGACAAAACGACAATTGAGCTTTCTGTATACTTACCTAATCCGGAAGCACTTGAAGTTGAATATACTTGGATGTTCCCGCAAGGTACAATGGATCAGGATGGAAATGAAGTTTTAGAATATAAAGGAGAAAATCCAGGATTGTTGAAATTTAAAAATATAGGTTCTCAGAAGATTGTGCTGAAAACCAAGCTGGGAGGTCGTTCTTTGGAAGAAGGTGTACTTAATGTACCGGTTGCTTATAATAAACCGGCTAAAACCCTTTATTACGCAGTAAAGGGGGGCAATTTGATGGCATTGAAATTAATTACAGATTTACCAGAGGGTATGAATAATAATCCATTTGATTTAGGTATAAAATCTGGGCAGCATCCAATGAATTTGGTGTTTAATGATTCTTGTCTGTATATATTTGATCCTGGGAAGCAGTTTACTTATATATCGGATGAAGATGGTGTTCTCGGAGATGGATCTATCTCTGCAGTTGCTTATGACGGTAGTAAGGTGGAAACTGTATTAACAAATACTAATGCTGCGTTTGATGATCCATTCTATGGATTCATAGAGGGAGATAACCTTTATTTCTCTGATAGAAATAAAGGAATCACAAGAGTTAATAAAACGTCCAGAAATATGGCTCTGGATCGTAATGATTCTCGTTTTGGCTATTTTGTTCAAAATGAACGATTACTCTATTATAATGCGGGGTATCAATATGGAGCGATGAATGCTTGTATGACGAAATTGAGTGATGGTACCTGGTGGTGGTCTAAAACCTATAACGGACTTGGCATCTTCCGTTTCAAAGAATCAGATATCCTACCGTCTACTATAAGTATCGGTGAGGCAGGTAAACCTTATCCTGTTTTAGCGAATGGTTTCTTTATTAAATCGTTTGTTGTTGACGAAGTTCGCAAAATGGTATATTATGCAATCCGAGATAAAGGTGTCTATAAAGCTACTTTATCCGATTTTACAGATCCAACAAAAATTACAGCTTCTAATCCCGGAACATTGATTCAAGCTCTTATTTCTGATAGTGAGGGAGCTTCAGGTGAATATGTAGACATTTGCCAGATGGCTCTTGATCCGGATGATGGTTCAGTTTATTTTGGCTATAGAAAAGATCCGGCTTCGACCGTTGTATCAGGATTGAAAAGGTATAATCCGACTACTAATGAGATAGAATCGGTAATAGATAATGTGGAAATTTATGGAGTAGCAATAAATCATACTAAAGCTAAATTGTTCTAATATGATTTCTCTAAACAAGAATATGAAGAAAAAAAGTCTTACTATCCTGATCTGCATGTTTGCATTCTCTTTATGGGCTCAGTCGCCCAAAAGAGAGATGCGGGCTAGCTGGCTTGCTACTGTATATCAGTTGGATTGGCCCAAATCTGTAGTGTCTCAAACAGGTAATGAGGTTGAGATAAATACACAGAAAAGATTGATGACCAGAATTCTTGATTCATTGGTGTCTGCGAACATGAATGCTGTTTGTTTTCAGGTTCGTAGCAGATGTGATGCTATGTATCGTTCCAGCTATGAACCGTGGGCTTCTGATTTGGTAAAAAAACGTGGGTTAGATCCTGGATATGATCCACTTGCTTTTGTTGTGGAAGAGGGGCATAAACGTGGCTTGGAAGTACATGCCTGGGTAAATCCTTACCGTTATGAATCTTCTGTTTCAGATGCAACCTGGAATGAATTACCCAATGATTATAGAGTTTCTAATCCTGAATGGATTTTACAAGTTGGCAATGCAAGTATCTTAGATCCTGGTTTGCCTGCTGTAAAACAGCGTATTACAGATGTTATTCAGGAGATTGTAGAAAACTATGATATTGATGGAGTTTTGTTTGATGACTATTTCTATTTGCAAGGAATTTCAACTCAAGATGCAAAAACTTATGCAGAGAATAATCCAAACGGATTGGAGTTGGCGGATTGGAGAAGAAGAAATGTGAACGATTTGATTGCCAATGTATATAATATGATCCAAGAGAAGAAGCCTTATGTAAAGTTTGGTGTTTCTCCGGCAGGTGTATGGGATGTTTCGGCAGATGTGGCTGCTTCTTACGGTATAACACTTTCTAACATAACGGCTGGTTATGCTTATAATGGAATATATTGTGATCCGGTAGCGTGGTTGTATGAGGGTACGGTAGACTATATTTCTCCTCAGATCTATTGGACTATAGGCTCCTCTAATGATTATAGTGTTTTGGCTCCTTGGTGGGCAAAAACAGCTTTACATTTTGGTAAAAATTTCTATTCAAGTCATTCTATAAGTGGTTTGAGTGCTGCGTTGAAAGCCACACGAACAACAGAGGCTACTTCTCAAGGTTTGTCATCATTAGAACAAGCTATTACAGCAGAGAATAATGCGGTTTCAACCAGGGCATTCGGAGCTTCGGAAGTGGCAGCACAAATTCAAATAAACAGAGATGCAGATAAAAGTGGAGCTCCGGGGAGTATTTTTTATGCGACAACTAAGATATATTCTACTAAGGGCTTTATTGATTATTTGAAATCAGAGAAGTATGCGAACAAGGCACTTACTCCAGCTATCCATTGGAAGAACAGTTCTGATCCGGCAGTTGTAAATAATATTGATTTGGTTGATAATACACTAAGATGGAATTCTGCCGGAGAGAATATGCGTTATGCGATATATGCTTTACCGAAATCGGAAATTTTAAATTCTGCAGATATTACTACTTTACTTAATACCTCTAAATATTATTTGGGTTTATCATATGTTTCTACATTTACATTGCCCAAAAACGTAGATTTATCTTCTTCTGTTTTTGCGGTGGCTATAGTTGACCGTTATGGTAATGAGTATGCTCCTATAATCATGGGGCAGGAATCATTATTGGGAATTTCTCCTCAATTGGTATATCCGGATAATGGAACAGATGTTTTAGCACCGTTCTCATTTAAGTGGAAAACTGTAGAAAATGCTATCTCATATATAATTGAAATTTCTTTAACTCAGGATTTTACATCAGTGATTTGTGCAAGAGAAGTGACTGAGAACTTGTTCTCAACGCATAATCTACCTCCACTTGTTAAAGAACAAAACTATTATTGGAGAGTTAAAACGAAGACAATTGGAAATATAAGTGAACCCTCTGAAATAAGGAACTTTACCTGTTCGCCATTTGCAATAATCACACCTGAGGATAAGAGTACTGATGTTTCTTTATCTCCTACGATTGTATGGAGTGATGCCGGACGGGAGGCTACTTATTTATTGGAAGTATCATCTAATCTGAATTTTTCTTCCAGTCAAATTGTTTTTTCTCAAACGTACAATACAAATACTTGTCAATTGACGAATGTACTGGTAGGAGGAAAAACTTATTACTTGCGTGTGAAAGCTCAGATAGAAGGAGAAGAAACTATCACAGATATTAGCAGCTTTACGACAATAGAACAAATTCCGGAAATACCGGTTGTGATTTCTCCTGTTAATAATTCTCATGTTTCCAGTGAACAAATACTTGTAAAATGGAGTGAGGAGCCCAGAGCTAAAAGTTTTAGAGTTGAACTTAGTTCTCAAGATAATTTTCCTCCAAGACAAGTTAAGGTGAAACAAATAGAGCCTTATACTTATGAAACTTTTTTTGAAGATATATCTGCCGGTACTTATTATTTACGAATGCGCAGTGAATATTTTTCAGAGTCTGCAATTCTATATACAGATTGGTGTCCTACTGTGACTTTCTATTATTCAGGGGCCACGGGTATAAAAGAAAATCTGGATGGGAAAGATATTGCTTTTATCCGTACCGAGAACGATCAAAAACAATTGGTTCTGAAACTTGATGAAATGTCTTGGGTTAATGCTGATCTTTTGTCTGTATCAGGTATGGTAATATCACATATTTATGACGGAGAAGTTAATGGAGAAGCCAATGTTGATATTCCTGTAGATAACTTATCCCAAGGAATCTATTTGATTAAGATAGATACAGGGTGTAGAATCATATTGTTGAAATTTGTGAAATAGGATGTATTGCTTTTCAATATAGAAATAACTTTTAATGTTTAATTTAAAAAACAAGTATTATGAAAAAAGTCTTACTTACTGCTGCAGCTCTTATCTTTAGTATGGCTGCAATGAATGCTCAAACGGAGGTTAAAGATCCTTTTGTTTATGAGCCTGTAGATGGTTATGTTTTGAAAAATCTTTGGATAAAATCAGTTAAAACACTAAATGATCCGTCAGCTGCTTTAGGTGAAGCTCGTGGTATGGCGGCTTTAAATGGTGAACTTTTGTTTTGTAGGCGGGATGGAGATCCTTCCGTATCAAGTATTGATGTATATGATGGTATGACAGGCGCATTTAAAAAAAATGTGGCTTTGGCTTCGGACGTATTTGTGGGGGCAGGAATTCCGTGTAATGATATTCAAGTAGATGATGCTGGAAATGTTTTAGTTGCCAATTTGGCTACGGATGTTGTTAAAGGAGGTTTTCAGGTATGGAAAATCGACATAACAACTGGAATTGGTACTAAGGTTATTCAATGTAATTTGCCATTATTAGAAAACGGAGAGGCTACTCCAGTCATTCGGATTGACGCATTCGGTGTATATGGTGATGTAAATGGTGATGGGTATGTGATGGCTGCAGTTGCAGGTGCTGAAGCTGGTATTGGTGATCAGATTCTTCGTTGGGATATTAAAGGAGGAAAAGTGGTGGTTTCATTAACAGGTGGACCGGAAACAACTGAGAATCCAGCAGACTATCCTGAGATGATTACTATTCAGGAATATTATCCATCTACTACTCCTTCAAATGGTACTGCCCCTCGTGTATGCCCTATTGATAATGATCTTTTCTATTTGGATGGGTTTAATACTGCAGCAGCTATTTATGATATGAGTGGTATATTAATCGATAGTTTTGAAAAAGCTCCAGATTTGGCACCTAAACAGGTTGGTAACAATGGTGTTGATGAATTTTCTTTGGATGGTCGGAATTTTATTATTTATAGTTATACTAACACTGTTGATGGTACCTGTCCTCAAGCATGGGCATTATGTGATGTTGGAGAAAATATGACTTTCGAAGGTATGAAAAAACAAGCTATATTCCCAGGTAATGGTTTGGGTAATGTGTCTAATCCGGTTCGTACAGCATTGCCTCGTATTGATGTGAAGCAAGATGCAAAAGTTGCTGTTATTTATGTCTATGCATATAAGAGTGGTTTCGGTGCTTATGTGTTCGGTGAAGAAAGTGCTGTTGATAAATTTATTAATCCTCAACCAGATGGTATATCTGATATTAATACTGCTAATTTGAAAATATCTGTAACAGAAAATGGAGTAACTGTCAGTGAGGCTGCTGAAGTGACAGTCTATGATTTTACAGGTCAGCAGATTGCTGCTCAATCAAACGCTACACATGTAACACTATTACCAGGTAATTACATTGTTAAAGCTGTGTCTGTAGACGGTAAGTCTGTTTCTACTTCTAAAGTTCTTATAAAATGATTATTCATTTTATAAAAATCGAATGATTAGATAATTCGTATTGACATTTTGAACGAAAAGGGTGTACTTAATAAGTCACCCTTTTCTTGCAAGTGAGTGAGTGTTTTTGATTTATTGCTTTCTTTTTATTTTCCAAATGACATTTATGAAGAAGATATACATATTATTTTTATTATCGGTTTTTGTTGCAATATTTTCATATGCGCAAAATGATAATGAGGCCTTGATTGGAGGAGTTACATACAAAGTTGATACTCTTTCTGCCATGAAAGTAGGACCTGGATCTTTTTATACAGCTTTAAAATATTCTAATGGTTCAAAACATATTCGTGCTTATTTACTGGAAGTAGATACTCAGAATCAGTATATAAAATTTGAATCAGTTTTAGGAAAAGATTCTCTTGTGACTTGTGAATTAACTTCTGGCATGGCAAAACGAAAAAGCCGTGAAGGGGCTGTTTATTTTGCCGGAACAAATGCCGATTTCTTTGCGACAACCGGTAGTGTAGGATATCCTATTCATGGATGCGTTATGGAAAATCAGATAGGACGTACTCCTGCCAATTCACCTCATATGGCTTTTTCAGGTAACATTCCTGTGTTGGATAATCTTGTTTTTGAAGGTAGTACCTGTAAAATAGGTGAAAATGTTTTGAATATTAATAATATGAACACGGCAAGAGGTGAAAACCAATTGATCTTATACAATACACTGAATGGAAATTATACTCATACTAATAATAGCGGAACTGAAGTTCTGATAGAGTTGTCAGAAGATACAGAATGGAATGTAAACACTATCTTAAAAGCAAAAGTTATAGCTAAAATTCAAAATAAGGGGAATATGCACATGGCATCAGGACAAGCTGTTTTGTCTGGTCATGGTTCTGCTGCTGAATTCTTGAACAAGGTAAATGAGAATGAAGAAATAGAACTTTACTTAGGTATTCGGTTTGTTTCGTTAGATAAAAAAATTAAAGTGGATGCTGCTGTAGGTGGAGATCGATTAATTTTACATGATGGGGTAATTACTGATAATGATTGGGCTGAACTCCATCCAAGAACAGCTATAGGATATTCTGAAGATGGTGATAAAGTTTATTTTTGTGTAGTAGATGGTCGCTCTTCTGTGTCAGCAGGGGTACGAACCAAGGAGTTGGGCGATATTATAAAAAGTGCGGGAGCTTTCCAGGCTATGAATCTTGATGGTGGAGGTTCGAGTGCTATGTATATTAAAGAGTTAGGAATAATGAACAGGCCAAGTGATGGAAATGAGCGTGCTGTTTGTAATGGTATTTATGCTGTAAATACTGCTCCGGAAGATGATCAAATTACAGAAATTAGAAGTACTAATTATTCTATTAACTTACCTCGATATGGAATGTATACTCCGGTATTTTATGGTTATAATCAATATGGGACATTAATAAACACTGATTTGAAAGGAGTGAAACTGTCTTGTGAGAAAGAGATGGGGACTATTGAAGGTAACACATTTATTGCTTCAGGGACAGAAGGAGGAAAGTTAACAGCAGAATATAATGGAGCAAAGACTACAATGAAAGTAAATCTTACATCCGATATAACTCCGGTTCTGAAGCAAGAAAATGTACTGACAGATAATAATCCGTATCTAATAGAAGTTCAGGCTATGGCAGGTGAAACATTGGTACCTTTATTACCGGATGCTCTTGATTGGACGGTAGATGATTCTGCCATTTGCTCTATTAATAAAGGTGTTTTGACGGGACTTACCAATGGAGTAACCAATGTACATGGGAAATTTGGAGAAATCGAAGTAACTTTAAAGGTAACTGTAGAAATTCCTTCTGAAAAAACAATGCCGATAGATAAATTAATTGATTTTTCTAATTGGGAAATAAAGAGTTCATCTAATATAAGTAATGTATCTCTTAGTTCTGCTAAGTTGCCTTTGGATATTAACTATACCTATAGTAGCGGACGTGCCCCTTATATTCAATTGTTAAAAGAGTACCCTTTATATAGTTTACCAACTTCATTAAAAATAATATTAAATACAGGAAATGCAGCAGTATCGAGTGCGATTGCTGGGATAAAAGCCAATAATACCATGACATATACTCCGTGGCAATATGTGAATATTCCAGTTGGAGAAGATTATGTGATTGACTTGAAAATGGAGGAAGTATTAGCTGATGCGTCTGATCGGGCTTCCTATCCTGTTTATATAAATGGATTAAAATTGATGTTGGATAATTCAAAGCATCCTACTGGCAATACCAAAGTTACAATCAAAGAATTTTCTATGAATTATGGGAATCTTGTAGTTGGTATTAATCAGTTGGAACTGATATCTCGTATTCATGTTTATCCGAATCCTGTTAAAAACGGAGAAGCTTATCTCTCTTTGGATTGCGATGCTACTCATTCTTTACGTATGGAACTTTATACCATGTCTGGTACCCTTGTTCGTGTGTCTGATTTGGGTAACCAGTCAGGACAGGTGAAATTACCACTTGAAGGATTGCAGCCCGCAATTTATTTTATGAAAATACTGGATGGAAATAAACAGTATTCTGCTAAAATAATTATAAAATAAGTAAGTATGAAAAAATATTTGATTCAAGTAATAAAAACATTTGTCCCTGTGATGGTATTGGTGATGTGTTTTGTTATTGATGCCTCAGGAAATGAAAGTCAAATTGATACACTCGTTCATAGGCAAGTGGCTCCTGGAATAACATATACTAAAACGTATTTTCCAATGTATCCTTTGAATGTCTATATGTTGACTGTTGATTTGAATAATGAATACAATACGGTTGAAACTTTTCAAGCTGGTAACCAAGCTGGTAAAACAGAAGCTATGACAGATGCTTTTAAGCGTTTAACAACAGCTTCTCATACTCCTATTGGGAGTGTAAATGGAAATTTTTGGATTGTATCAGGACAAGGGTACCCTAATGATTTGTTAGGAGTACCTCATAGTGGAAGTATTCGTAATGGTGAAATGGTAACAGAACCTAATGATTGGAATCGTGGTCACGGAAATATTGGGTTTGCCGCTTTAGATAAGAATAAAAAACTCTGGATCGATGATATGAACTTCGATGGAAAAGTGATTGTAGAAGGCCAGGATAGTTATTCAATATCTCAAGTGAATCGTGTACGTGGAGCCGACGAACTTGTCTTTTTTAATAATTATGTTGGTAAAACTCGTACGGATGATAGCGGAACTGAAGTTTTTATCAAACCTGTTGAAGGACAAATATGGGGAATAAATGAGGATGTGAGTTGTGAAGTAATACGGATTATCAAAGGAAAAGGTAGTAATGATATTTTGCCCGGAGAATCTGTACTCTCCGGTAGCGGGATAGCTCAGACTTTTTTAGATAAATTACAGGTTGGGCAGTTGCTGAAAGTGAATATGGGAGTTTGTACACTTGTAGATAACTTTAAACCGATGGTTCAGCAAATGGTAACGGGAAATGCATTGGTTATGAAGAATGGTGAATTGACAGACAGGAATACGAATGAAAGTTACAATTCGCAGCTATATCCTCGTACTGGAATTGGTATGTCTGAAGATGGAAAGAAACTTTTTCTGATTGTAATTGATAAACAGAGTGGTTCTATCGGAGCCACTACAGCTACAATGTGTGAAATTTTGAAATCTGTCGGAGCCTATAATGTTGCTTCTATGGATGGTGGAGGTTCTGCCCAAATGATGTTACAGGGCTCTATTGTGAATAAACCGGCTGATGGAAAAGAACGTCCTGTAGCAAATGGTTGGATGCTTTTTTCTACTGCTCCTCTTGATGAAAGTATTTCTACCATAGATTTTTCAGACTACACTGTTGTTATACCAGCAAACGCTTCTTATAAGCCGGATTTTTTGGGATATAATAAATATGGAATGTTGGTTACTGAACATTTGGAGGGAGTTACGCTAACATGTGATTCAGAGTTGGGAAGAATCGTGGATGGAAATCTTTTTGTGGCTTCTTCTGTGCCGCAGCAAGGAGAATTGATAGCACATTATAATGGAAAAGTATTACATAAGAAAGTAGTAATAGAGAAGTCTGATATTTCTTTTAGGTTGGATTCTGTGATCTTGGATAATAAGATGAAATATCCGATTGAGATAGAGGCACAATCTAATAAAACAATCTTCCCGATTGAACCAAGTCTTCTGAACTGGCAAGTAGAAGATAAAAATATATGTAAAATAGAAAACGGAGTTTTGGAAGGATTAAAGAATGGGGTTACGTGGATAACAGGTACTTATGGTGACTTTATAGGACGTATGAAAGTTATTGTTGAGATTCCGGAGAATACAACTTATTCATTTGGTAACTTTGCAGCTCCGGATTGGAAGATAACAACCAATATCTCAAATGCTAATCAACTGATGACAGGTACTAAAGAAGATGCAAAAATAGAATTTACTTATCAATCAGCTCGTTCTCCTTATATTATGATGGCAAAAGACATACGTCTCTATAGTCTGCCGAAAGCGATTAAGTTTACTATTGATCCTCATAATACTACTATAAAAAGTATGATACTTGGACTGAAAGTAAATGGAGAGCTAAAGAGCAGAAGTATTGAATTGGGAGGACTTGAAAAGAATACAGACAATGAAGTTATTATTCCGGTTTCTTCATTATTGGATAATGTGAATGACTTAGCATATTATCCTCTGATTTTTAATTCATTAAAATTTATGCTGGAAGTAAAAGATATGATGGCAAATGAAAAATATACTATAGAGCTTAAAGAGTTTCAGATACAATATGGAAATAGTGTTGGGCTTGTAGGTTCTAATAGGTTTTCTGAAGTCATTGTATACCCAAATCCTATTGTAGATGGAAAATTGTATTTATCAATGATTCTTGATAAGGAGGAAAAGCTTTATGCTGATGTTTATTCTATTTCCGGGCAATGTATAAAAAAGATTACTCCTGTTGTTTGCCAATCAGGTATAAATGAGCTAGATATGAGTGGATTATCTACAGGTGAATATATACTTCGTATAGTATATGGAAATAATACAAGTGTTCATAAAATAATAGTGCGTTAATCATAAAAAAATAATTTATGAGAATATTAGTAATTTTATTGTTGAATTTGTTTGTCGCATCAGTTGGTGGACAGATTGTGAATGTGAAAAAACATTATCAACTTAAAGAGGTTGAAGGCAAAAATGTTTTTCATCCGATATTTGACCCTCAAGGGAGCCAGCTATTAGTTACTTCTGAAAATTATGTAGGATTAGATTTGTTGAATATTCATACAGGCGATATGGTTTCGATAACAAAAGAGGAAGGCGCAGGATTTAATCCGGTATTTAGTGGGGATGGGCAAACAATTCTCTATCAAGCAGCTATTTCGAAAGAGAAACGTCAGTACCGGACATTAATCAACTTTGATTTAAGTACAAAGAAAGCAATTCGCTTAAGCGAAATGACGCGTTCACAGAATGATTTGAATAAAATTCAGAGTGCATTAGTACACAAAGAGAGAAGATCATTCGGTGGTATATCTGTGGTAACTGAAGACCTTAAAATCGTTCTTTATCAGAATGGTAATAGAAAAGAGTTGATGCCTGTAGGAGTAGTACCTGGTTATATTTGGGTATCTTTATCTCCTAATGGCGAAATGATTTTATTTACGGCTGTTTCAAAAGGGACTTTTGTCTGTGATTTATCAGGTAAAGTAATATCTTTTTGGGGGAATCTGAATGCTCCGGTGTGGTATGGAAACGATTATGTTGTTGGTATGAAAGATAAAGATGATGGTAATGTTATTACTTCATCTCAGGTGATAATAGCTACTATAGATGGGAAAACGCGTCAGGAATTAACACCGAAAGAAAGAATCGCATTATACCCAGCTACATCTTCAGTCTCTAAACAAATAGCTTATTGTACGGATAAGGGAGAACTGTTTATAATGGAAATAGATAAATAACCCTAAATTTGATTGAATATGAAATACATATATGTAATTTGTTGCTTATTTCTAATCACGATAAAAGTGAGCGCTCAGGATTTATCAGGAGTTACTATATTAGTAAATCCAGGGCATGGGGGATTTGATAGTGATGATAGGAACATAACTATTGCTCCTTTTGCATCTGGTGATCCTAAAGGTTTTTGGGAATCTCAAAGTAATTTCGATAAAGGTATCCAATTGCGTGATTTACTTGAAAGAGCAGGGGCGAAAGTAGTGATGTCACGTTTATCCAATAAACCTACAACTTATCAACTTGATGAAAATGGACAAATAGTAAAAGATAAGGATGGAGATCCGATTATTACCTATACAGATGATACTCCATTGACTCAAATAGTACGGATGGCTAATGAAGCAAATGCTGATTATATGCTTTCAATTCACAGCAATGCGGGGGTTACTAATTATATACTTCAACTTTATGCTGGAGTTGATTTAGATGATACTTATACATATCCTACTCCAACACCTTGTTCTGACGAAAGTAGGGAAATTAGTACAATTATTGCTAAGAATCTTTATACTAATCAGGTGAATACCTGGGCTTCAGGAACTACAGTTCGTGGTGATAAAACCTTTGGTAGAACGGCTATGAAATGGTCAGATGGTTATGGGGTATTACGTGGGTTGAAAGTTCCGGGATGTATTTCAGAGGGTTCAATGCATGATTATATTCCTGAAACATACCGACTGATGAATATGGAGTATAAATGGTTGGAAGCATGGCATTTTTATAAATCTTTCTGTGAGTATTTTAAAGCTGGAGAAATCACAAGTGGAAATATAGCCGGGACTGTACATGACAGTCGTAATTTGAATCCGGGAAATTATCTGAAGATTAAAAATAGTAAAGATGAATTATTACCTTTACATAAAGCTAAAATTACAGTTAATCCCGGAGGATTGGTATATACTACAGATGAGTTGTATAACGGAGTTTTTGTTTTTAAGGAACTAACTCCTGGAATTTATACTGTAACAGCTGAGGCTGAAGGTTATACATCTCATACAGAAACATTGGAGGTGAAAAAGAATGAAACTACTTATTTTAACTTCATGTTGAATATGATACGAAATACCCCTCCGGAGGTTATAAATTATTCTCCAGTTGCAGAGTTAACAGAGCCTGTAAAGTGTGCTACTCCCATTGTGTTTGAATTTAATTGGGATGTCGATGTTGAGTCGGCTAAAAAAGCGTTTTCTATTCTTCCTGAAACAGAAGGAACAATTTCATTTGAAGATAGTCAACATCGGATGATTTTTACCCCCGATCAACCTTATCAGGTTTCTACAGTATATACAGTAAAATTGGGTAAAAGTTTGCAACATCCGGCTGGGTTGAGTATGCTTAATGATTTCTCATTTCAGTTTATGACTGATAATCGTAATCTGTTGAAATTTTTGGCATGTTATCCTACTCCAGGTGTAGAGTATGTTAATTATGGTAAGAATGCTCCTTTTGAATTTAGATTTGATAATAGATTAAATTCAGCTATGGTCAGGGATGCTGTTAAAATATATAATTCAAAAGGTGAAGAGTTATCTAAAGTACCCCGTTCTATAAAAGTAAATTCTGTCAGTGCACCTTATGGTTCTTTGGCGTTCACTCTTTCCGAAGGATTAACAGAAAATGAAACGTATCGTGTTGTTGTTGACAGAAATATGATTGATGTTGATGGTATTGATATTGTTGAACCGATGGATTATACTTTTAAAGCTGTAGATGTGAAAGTAACAGACAGAACGGTTGGCCTGGATATGGAAACTGCCGGAACATTTACTTATTTTGCAGATGGCAGTACAGGCATTACGTCGGCCAGTACTTCCCGGAATACCTCTAAAGTGTTGTTTGGTTCTTCTTCTGGTGCGTTTACATATAATTTTGCGGTAGATACAGCAGACGGTATAGCTTGTTATCAAACTACTTCAGGATTTCAGGTTGATGCCACTAAAGCAATTGGTATGCATGTTTTGGGTGATCTGACCGGTAATGAGGTTTGGTTACAACTGTCTTCTTCTGATGGAGATGTTCAGGAGATCAAGCTTGCCGATCTTACATTCTGTGATTGGGCATTTGTAGAAGTTTCTTTGGGAACCCTTCCTGCAAAGAAAACTTATGAACTTACCGGATTGAAAATAAAGCAGAAAGCACAACCTCTGACAAAAACAGGAACGATTTATGTAGATAATGTTTTGGTATATGACAATACTTTGACATCTATAGAAGCTGAAATCGTTTCAGGATTCTCTTTCCGTTATATTGCCGGAACTAATGAAATTGTGGCAAGTAGTGACAAGGTAGTATCTATGGAGCTTTATTCATTATCGGGAGAACTATTATCGAAAGTGGCTTCATCTCGGATGGATGTTGGTGGATTGACCAAAGGTATTTATGTGATAAAGGCTAATTTGGAATCAGGAAGTAGCGTTTCGCAGAAAATAGTTTTGAGAGATTGATACTGATTTTTTAATAACGGCTGGCAAATAGGCCGGCCGTTACTTAATTTGATAAAAAATCATTAAGTATGAAGAGAAAGATTCTTTTATATATACTACTACTGGCATTCTGTAATACCTTGGAAGCACAGGAACCGGCATGGGGAACTCCGGATACACTGGAGCATTATAGCTTGGGAGCGGGAGTGCAATATACCAAAATAGCCTATCGGGATAAACCTATACTAATGTGGGTCACAACTATAGATCTGACGAATCCTTATACGAAGATTGAGCAGGTGCAATCGAACAATAAGGTTCCGGATGTACCCAGAGAGACTGTTATGAGTATGTCTAAAGCCCACACTTATCCCGGACATCGGGTTTGTGCCGCATTCAACCATGACTTCTTCGTTTATGAAGCGGGTGTATGTATCGGAGTTAATGTGAGTAATGGTGAGATACCTTATGGAGCAGGCTGGGGACGCTCTATCTTTGCTATTTCGGAAGATGAAACAGCGGCAGTATTTTACCCGTCTCTGAACTCAAATGTTATTTTGAAAGATGGCAGTACTGTGAAAATTGATTATTATAACTCTGCTGCTACATTTATTTCGGGAAACTGTGTGTTATTTAATCACTTGAATAGTAGAACACTGACAGAACAAGGGAAATATATCAAGATCAAACCACTGAGTAGGTGGAAAGTGAATGGGGATGATATAAAGTGTGAAGTCTTGGAGATATCAGATGTTCCATTGCAAACGTCACAAACGGAATGTGTGATTTATGCACGGAACGAAAGTATTCAAAGTTTCGAGGGAAAAGTCACTCCGGGTGATATAATCTTTATTTCACAGAAATTTGTGAAAGGTAAGTTTGGCGAACCACTAAAAAATATTGTAGCTGGTTTTCATGGTTATCCCAGTATTGCTTATGAAGGAAAACTGCATGAAGGTGAATATAATGATTTTGAAAACGGTCGTGAATATGAGGTCTCTGCCCGGGTGATGGGCGGAATGTCAAAAGATGGTAAAACAGTTTATATTGTAACGGTTGAAGGAGGAACTTCTGCCAGTCCGGGTGTAAACTGTATTGATATTGCTAACTGGATGTTGGCCCATGGCTCGTGGAATGTAGTAAACTTCGATAGTGGGGGCTCCGCAACGATAGCTGTTGACCATGAAATGCTGAATTATCCGATGCGTGGTAGCGTTCGTCCGGTAGCCGATGCTTTGCTGGTTGTATCAACTGCACCTGAGGAAGAGGTTGTTGCTTCTTATGCATTTATAACCCCGAGTCTTTATACTACGGCAGTCTCGTTGAATCCACTTACACTCCTCTCTTTTAATGAACATGGTAAAATGTTGGAAAAGGGAGTTCAAGGATTTACTTATCAATGTATACCTGAGGACTTGGGATATGTAGACTCGGAGGGTGTATTCCATGCGAGCCTGAATGCTACAAAAGGTCAGATTATAGCTACTAAGGATGGAAAAAAAGCGGTTTTGAATGTTTTTGTATCTCCTGTCTCGGATGTTCAAGCCTATCCGCAGAATATATTGATAGATGGGATACGTGAATTTCCTATCAGGATTGATGCAAAATCAGGGAAACAAGTTTATCAATTAGATCCGGGAGCATTTACCTGGAGTTCCTCTAATCCTGATTGTTGTCTGGTACAGGATGGAGTGATAAAGGGTATAGCTAATGGCGAGACAGGACTTCACGGAACTTTAGATGAGTTGAGTGTACATGTAAATGTGAAAGTTGAGATAGCTGGTAAGGAAAGAATACATGAGACCTTTGCTGACTTAGCATCGTGGCCAATAAAAACTTCTGGAACCTTTTCCAATTTGAGGTATGAAAATACCGCATTACCAAATGGCTGGGAAGATGGTATCAATATGATATTTGATGTCAAAACCGGACGTTCTGCTTCTATTGAGTTTAATAAGCCTGTAACTTTTTATAGCTTGCCTGACTCGGTTTCTTTCCGGATGTTCGTGAAAGATGATGTGATTAAAGAACTCTATCTTGATTTTGCATCAAATACAAAAACTGGTTTTTTGAAAACAAAGCTTATGCCTGTTGCCGGAAAAGATTCTGTGTATTCAGTATCTTTTATGGAAGATGATCTGCCATTAAATCTTATAGAGTATCCTTTGACACTGACAAGTATGAAATTTTATCTAAAAGCGGGAATGTCTCTTATCGGTACTAAGTTCTCTTTTAAAGATCTAAAGGCATACTATCCGTCTGCTTCAGGAGTTGGCATTTCAGAGGTGGTAGTGAGTAAACATCTTTCATGGTTGGCTACTTCGAAGGATGAAGCTGTTCTGCATTATTCATTATCCAAAGTGGGTACTGCCTCCATTTCTTTGTGGACTGTTGATGGAAAGAATATAATGAATCATATGACTAACCGACAACTTACAGGAGAGTATACGTACAATATTCCTCTTTATTCTTTTAATAATGGTGTTTACCTTTTGTCGGTAGTTGTTGATGGAAAGAAAGAAACACACAAATTTATTGTCAATAAATGATAAAGGCAACACGAGCTTTCGAATACAAAAGCTTTTAATGTTGGAAAAATACTCTTTGAGACCTATTTTGACAGAATACTTATATAAGTAATATTTTATTAATCTTTAAATTCATTCATTATGAAAACTCCCTTTTTGTTGTTACTCGTATTGACGAGTCAATTAGCTTTTTCTCAGGGTATTAAAATGGTCAGTAATGAACAAATACCCATTATGGAATCAGAAGACGGATGTCTTCCGATTATGAGCCCTACCGGTGATTATCTGATTTTGGCCGGTAATGATACTCAAGGTCTTAAAAAATATGACTTAACAACGAAAAAACTGACAACTCTTACTGCTGAAAAAGCAGTTGGCGTCCAGATTTCTTCCGATGGTAGTACAGTGGTATATCGAAGTAAAAACTACGAAGGAAAACTGCGTTATACTTCTTTAAAAAGCATTCAATTGGAGACTGGTGAAAAGGAAGAATTGATAAAGAATACACGTGATTTGGAAGGGGTGAACGTGAAACAAGGCACTGTCTTGGCAGTGAATAAGGGTAAAATGGTTTCAAAAAGAGTCTCCGGTGAGAAATTAGAATCTATACCAGTGGTGCCGAGTATTAAAGATGGACAACTTTATATAACAGAGAAGGGTAAAACTCGTCTATTATCTCCTGCCGGAACGAATGTGAATTATTTGTGGCCTTCTGTATCACCGGATGGAAAGAAGCTGTTGTATTATGTTATGGACCAGGGGCAAGCTTATGTGAGCAATTCTGACGGAACCAATCCTGTATCTTTAGGGATATTGCGCGCCCCGAAATGGATGGGTAATGATTGGGTTGTAGGTATGGTTGATTATGATAATGGAGAAGTTGTGACTTCTTCGGAAATAGTTGGAGTTGCTGCTGATGGTACACAACGTACGGTATTAACTGATGATTCTGTGATAGCTTTATATCCGTCAGCTTCCGCTGATGCTTCTAAAATAGTGTATACTACTAATGACGGAAAAGTGTTTTTAATGAAGATCGAAACCAATAAATAATTGATTACTATGAAACTACATAAATTAATCATGGTATGGGTTGGGATAATACTGACGTTCAGTGTATCTGCTACCGATTTAAAAGATGCCAGAATTTATATTAATCCCGGACATGGAGGATGGACTGCAAATGATCGCCCGATGGCGACTATCAATTATGCACAGATGGATATTCGCGGCTTTTTCGAGACGAATACCAATTTGATTAAAGGGTTGGCACTTAGAGATGAACTAGTGAAGGCTGGGGCCGGATTCATCAAAATGTCCCGTACACAAAATGGTTTTGTCTCGGCAGGTGATAAGAATGCGACTGAAAATGATAAGGTAGAAACGAGTACACAGATCGTAACATTATCTGTCATTTGTGAAGATGTGGAAGCAAATAATATGGATTATTTTATTTCTATCCATAGTAATGCTGCTACTGAGGGGAGCATGACTAACTATCCGTTGGTGTTGTATCGCGGTACCGATGGTGCATCCGGAAACGGGTTGGTAAATGCAAAAGAAATGGCGTATGATGCTTGGAAATACATTGTAAAAAATGAGGTTACCTATCATTCGGCTTATACTGCCGAAACTGCCAACAATAGCCGTGGAGATATCTCTTTTTACGGGAGCTCATCTACGAGTGGCTTGGGATATACCGGCTATTTAGGGGTCTTGAAGCATGGGTGTGACGGATTTTTGAGTGAAGGTTGTTTCCATACTTACCAACCGGAACGCCAGCGTTTACTGAATGAGGATTATTGTCGACAGGAAGGAGTGAGATATTCCCGTGCCATTCGTGCCTGGTTTAATGATAACAGTGAAACAAAAGGGTGTATTATGGGAACCGTCAAAGATATCAGCAAACCTTTAGAGCATCCGTTATATACCTATAAGGTAAATTCGGTGGATGCCTATTATCCGTTGAACGATGTGAAGGTGGTACTCGAAGATGCCAACGGTAATAAGATTGGCGAATATCTGACTGATAAAGAGTATAATGGGATTTTTGTTTTTACTGAACTTACTCCGGGGACCTATAAATTAGTATTTGATATCGAAGGGTATTGGAAAGAGACAGAGGAGATAGAGGTGGTGGCGAATGAAACTTCGTTTATCAATAAACGGCTGACGGATACATCGAAAGAAGAACCTTCGGATGAACCGGTAATAGAAGAGGTGGATTATTATCCGCATCCGGTACAAGATGGTGATATTGCTGCTGCCCGTTCGTATCATTTCACTAAGGAAGGCGAGTTGCAAACGGTAGAGGTATTGAAAGATCTGACCGTCCGTCGTGCAATTCTCCGTGATGGAAAGTATTACGTATTGGCTGTGAATGGAGACAAAATGCCCCGGCTGCTTGTTCTGGACCCTGTAACCGGAGAATTGTTGAAAGAGATGAGTACAGAGGGGATTAAAACGGAAGGATTTAATGGAAAGGCATATCCTTACATACTTTCTGATATCGCATTTACAACAGATGGTGTTCTGCTTGGAACCAATTCTACGGTAATTGGTAAAGAAGGGAACTCTTATCAGACCGGAGACTTTTATATGTATAAATGGCAGGCCACAGAAGATAAAGCACTCGAAGAGGCAACTCCCGAGGTACTTTTGACTCTTCCTACTAATACTTCTGCAAGTCTGCTTGCTGCCGGGAATAATAATTCCAATTTTATGGCTAATAGTATCGCTGTAAATGGTACACTGGATAACTTTAAATTCTATTTCGATTCACATGCCGGTAACGGGTGGAGTACCACATATGGTATACGCTATTTGTGTTGGCAAGTGAAAGATGGTCAGGTAATAGGGACTCAATACAATGATACCGAATATACGGAAAAGGAGTTAGGAGCAGATGTACAAATGACCCTTTCTCCGTTAGGTATTGATCGCCTTATCGTCGACGGAAATTCTATAGCACCACGTGAATTCCGAATTTCATGGGATTCAAATGATGGTGTTGAAGTAGCTAATTTTGCAGGTGATATTCCTGTAGAGTCTACCGGTGCCAATTATTTCCGTTATGCCAATAAAATTTATATGAGTGTTCCGGTATGTGAGAAGAAAGATGAGAAGTATTCTTACAAGTCATACTTGTATGATGTGACTGACGGGCTGGATAAAGCGGTGAATGTTGGAGAGACAGAAGCTGTAATCACTAATGATGCCATTACTTATATGGCAAGTGTGGGAGTGGTTGATAACGCAGATATAGTACAACACTTGTTGGTTGGACTTCAGGCTGTCAGCTATACTACAAAAGGGGTAGAGCAAGACGCTTCTCCGGCTCGTATCTTTGCCTATAATCTTAAATCGGTTCGTACAAACGATGGTTATGATATCAGTTTTGATCTGAATGAGAAAGCTGAAGCGATAGATCTCATCTTGATAGATGTTGCATCGGGTGCTGTAGTGAAGACAATTTCACTGGGTGCGTTTGATAAGGTTAGTAACAAAGTAAGTCTCGCTTTCGCTGATATTCCTGATGTAGAATGTACCTGGGAACTTCGGGCGACGGCAGGTAATGTGACCCGCTTTGTGAAATTATCAGATGACAGTAAGAACTATCATTATTTTGCTCCCAAAGGTGTGAGTATTGATAAATCTCCTGAAAGTCCCTATTTCGGTCGGGTATATGTTACTAATACAGCTGCCGGAGAAGCCTCCGGAAGAACGACTGCTACAGGCGTTTATGTAATGGGCCCCGATGCATTGGATATAACCGGTCAGGGAGATAAAGCCTATGCGGGTGATGTACAATGGACAGGTGTTGTAGGTGAAGGTCCTCGTAAAGTGGCAGTTGCCGCTGACGGACGCGTGTTCTTATGTGATGCAAGTTCTTCTAATGCAGGTGTGTACTTAATGAATCCGGAAACGTTTACTATATCGCCTGTATTCAAAGGGGCTACCAATGAGGCAGGAAGTTTAAGTATCGGTGGTGTATATGTAGGTGGACAAATGACTGCTATAGGTGTACGTGGAACTGGTGAGGCTACCCAATTGTATACTGTGGATAAGACAACTTCAGGTGCTAGTTGGAAGAAATTTATCAATGTGTATAATATTGGAGAGGCGGATGTCTGGACAACTGCTCCTAGCTACTCAAAGGCTGCAAGTAGTTATATCGGGAATGATAATAGTAGTATTGTTCCTGTATCAACCGGTTATTGGGCAGGTCAGTATCGTGGTGCTGGTGGCAATAGTACAGCTAATCCATGTATGTTCTACTTTAGCGATGAACTGAATGATGCTGTATTTAATACTGCTGAACCGAATATTGTAGAAACTTCCTCACAGAATGGGGCGTTGGCCGTTAATGAAAAAGAAGGGATCGTTGCTTTGAGTAACAATGGCGGAGTTTCCATATTCCAATATAAGATGAATAAGGACGGTATTCCTGCTGTATCTGAAAAATTCCGGAATATGCTTGGCAGTGTGGCTGATGCTACTTATGATGATTTTGAATTTGATTACGCAGGCAATTTGTATGCTGTTTCAACATCTGGTAAGATTGTAAGTGTATGGGCAATGCCTACCGATAATAATAGTTGTGTTACACCTGCAAAGAAAACAATGACATTGAAGAAGAAAGATGATGTTGGTGTACAGGAGACAGAAGTCGGAATAACAAGAATCTATCCTAATCCGGTTGATGATGTGGCTACTATTGAGTCTTCAGAAGTAATTGATATGATCACCGTATACAATGCGTCCGGAACAATGGTTGATAAGCAAATGAACGTAAATGCAAATACAACGGCTATTGATTTCTCGCGTTTTGCCAAAGGTCTTTATTTTGTAAAGTTAAATAATCAAAAGGCTATTAAGGTCATTAAGAAATAAGTGTTTCAATAATAAGTGAGATTCACCACAGGGGAGATAGGTCTTTTTCCGCATTCTTCTGTGGTGAATTCTTTTTATATTAAGTAGGGATAGCAACAATAACTCGATGTTCATATCCATTTTGTGTTGTTTATATATTAAAAAAGAAGCCGTCTGAAAAATTACTTCTCAGACGGCTTTTCTTTATGCTTTTATTTAATTATCCAATATTTTTTTCTTTGATCAGATATTCTGCAATTTGTACAGCATTCAGTGCCGCACCTTTTTTTATCTGATCCCCTACAATCCAGAATGTCAATCCGCAATCATTGGTTAAATCCTTACGGATACGGCCTACATACACAGGGTCTTTACCAGCAAGGAATAACGGCATTGGGTATTCCTTTTCTGCTGGATTATCCTGAAGGACAAGCCCTTCACCTTTAGCAAAAGCCTCGCGTGCTTCTTCTACAGATACAGGACGTTCTGTTTCTATCCAGATACTTTCAGAGTGAGCTCTCAATGCCGGAACACGTACACAAGTTGCACTAACCTTTATGTCCGAGTGCATGATTTTACGTGTTTCATTATACATTTTCATCTCTTCCTTTGTATATCCATTCTCAGTAAATACGTCAACCTGAGGAATTAGATTAAACGCCAGTTGATAAGCAAACTTTTCTACGGTGACAGGCTCATTTGCAAGGATCTGACGGTATTGTTCGTAAAGTTCGTCCATAGCTGCTGCACCCGCTCCACTGGCTGCCTGATAAGTAGACACATGTACAGTTTTTATATGTGAAAGCTGTTCGATGGCTTTCAGTGCAACTACCATCTGGATCGTTGTACAGTTAGGGTTAGCTATAATGCCCCGTGGACGGTCTTTGGCATCAACTCCGTTTACTTCAGGAACTACCAAAGGCACATCATTGTCCATACGGAAAGCACTGGAATTGTCAATCATTACAGCACCATATTTAGTAATAGTTTCTGCAAATTCTTTGGACGTACCTGCGCCAGCCGATGTGAAAGCGATATCTACCCCTTTAAAGTCATCGTTGTGTTGCAAGAGTTTGACCTCGATCTGTTTACCGCGGAAGGTGTATTTGCTGCCGGCACTACGTTTAGAACCGAACAAAACCAACTCGTCCAACGGGAAATTTCTCTCATCAAGCACGCGCAGGAACTCTTGTCCTACGGCTCCGCTTACGCCAACAATAGCTACTTTCATCTTTTTCTTTTGTTTTAATTGAATATTGTATTTCGCTTACTATTCTTCCGAATAGCAAATAATTGACTGCAAAATTATAACATTCTGGCATATAATTGATAACTTTTTTGTTATTTTGCAGAGAAAACGTAAAACTTAGATATATGCAGTGGCCCGATTTTAATTTAAACCTACCTATAACAGATCCTACATGGATATTTCTCCTTGTACTTCTTATCATATTGTTTGCTCCTATGGTGTTGGGCCGGCTTCGTATTCCACATATAATCGGAATGATTCTGGCTGGTGTGGTGATTGGTGAACATGGATTCAATATTCTGGCACGCGATAGTAGTTTTGAACTTTTTGGAAAAGTAGGTCTCTATTATATAATGTTTCTGGCCGGACTGGAAATGAACATGGGGGATTTTAAACAGAATCGTGGTAAAGCTGTGGTATTAGGTCTGTTGGCATTTGTCATTCCTATGGCGTTGGGGTTTATCACTAACATGACGGTATTGAAATATGGGTTCATTACCTCTGTATTACTCGCCAGTATGTATGCTTCCCATACGCTTGTGGCCTATCCTATTGTGATTCGTTACGGAGTATCGCGTCATCGGAGCGTAAGTATTGCTGTTGGAGGAACAGCGGTTACCGATACATTGACTTTGTTGGTGCTGGCGGTTATTGGTGGATTGTTTAAAGGTGAGTCTTCAGAGATGTTCTGGTTATGGCTGGTAGTTAAAGTTATTTTCTTGGGTTTTCTTATTATCTTCTTTTTCCCTCGTATCGGGCGTTGGTTTTTTCGAAAGTACGATGACAATGTGATGCAGTTTATCTTTGTTCTTGCGATGGTTTTCCTGGGAGCCGGATTGATGGAGTTTGTAGGAATGGAAGGTATTTTGGGAGCGTTTCTTGCCGGATTGGTGTTAAACCGTCTCATTCCCCATGTCTCTCCGTTAATGAATCATCTGGAGTTTGTGGGCAATGCTTTGTTTATTCCATACTTCCTGATTGGAGTGGGAATGTTGATTGATATTAAAATTCTCTTTGGGCATGGTGACGCTTTAAAAGTAGCAGTAGTAATGACTACTGTTGCATTGGCGAGTAAATGGATTGCTTCGTGGCTTACTCAGAAAATCTATAAGATGAAAGCTATCGAAAGGGAGTTGATGTTTGGTCTTAGTAATGCACAGGCGGCAGCTACGTTGGCAGCTGTGCTTGTGGGCTATAATATTATTTTGCCTGACGGTGAGCGATTATTGAATGAGGATGTGTTGAATGGTACTATTGTATTAATTCTGTTCACTTGCATCATCAGCTCGTTTGCTACTGAACGGGCTGCCCGCAAGCTCGCTATGCATGAAGCACAACTGGATACGGAAAATAGTAAAAAGGAGACACCTGAGAAGATTTTGATTCCGGTGGCAAACCCGGATACTATTGATGATTTGATAAACTTGTCTTTGCTGATCCGGGATTCTAAACAAAAAAATAATTTGCTGGCGTTGAATGTCATTAATGATAACAGTAGTTCGGAACGTTTGGAGTTGTGTGGTAAAAGAAACCTGGAACGTGCTGCTATGATAGCTGCATCAGCGGATGTGCCTTTGTCACAGGTGAGCCGGTATGATCTTAATATTGCCTCCGGTATTATCCATACAGCAAAAGAATATGAAGTGACGGATGTGGTAATCGGATTGCATCGTAAGGTCAATATTGTAGACTCTTTCTTTGGTAATCTGGCAGATAGTTTGTTGAAAGGGTTACATAGGGAAGTAATGATAGCCAAGTTCCTAATGCCGGTTAATACGCTTCGGCGTATTATTATTGCTGTCCCTCCGAAGGCGGAGTATGAAGCCGGATTTCAGAAATGGGTGGAGCATTTTTGTCGTATGGCAAACATTTTGGGATGTCGTGCGCACTTCTTTGCGAATGAGCAGACGTTGGGATACTTACAGCAATTGGTGAAAAAGAAATATGGATTGACCATGACAGATTTCTCCCGTCTGGATGATTGGGGAGACTTGCTATTGCTTACCGGTCAAGTGAATTATGATCATTTACTGGTTATAGTCAGTGCTCGCCGGGGATCTATCTCTTATGATCCGGCTTTTGAAAAGTTACCGGCCCAACTCGGGAAGTATTTCTCAAATAATAGCCTTATTATTTTATATCCGGATCAGTTGGGAGAACCACAGGAAGCTATTTCTTTCTCAAATCCACGTGGTAGTAATGAGTCGCAGCATTATGAAAAGGTAGGTAAGTGGTTTTATAAATGGTTTAAGAAAAATTGATGGAAAACTGGAAGCAAAGAACAGCACTCTTGTTAGGTGAAGAGAAGATGGAGCGGTTGCGTAATGCCCATGTACTTGTAGTCGGTTTGGGTGGAGTAGGTGCTTATGCAGCAGAGATGATTTGCCGTGCCGGAGTGGGGCGAATGACGATTGTAGATGCTGATACGGTTCAGCCTACCAATCTAAACCGTCAGTTACCGGCTTTGCATTCTACCCTGGGAATGCCTAAAGCCAATATATTGGAAGCAAGGTTCAAAGATATTAATCCGGAACTGGAGTTAAAAGTGTTACCCGTTTTTCTGAAAGACGAAAATATCCCGGAACTGCTGGATGCTGCCCGATATGATTTCATTGTTGATGCCATAGATACGTTGAGTCCTAAATGCTATCTCATTTATCATGCTTTGCAACGCCGCATTAAGATTGTATCCAGTATGGGAGCCGGTGCAAAAAGTGATATAACTCAAGTTCGTTTTGCCGACCTTTGGGATACCTATCATTGCGGATTGAGTAAAGCTGTCCGAAAACGCTTACAAAAAATGGGAGTTAAACGAAAAGTGCCGGTAGTATTTAGTACAGAACAAGCTGATTCTAACGCTGTACTGCTCACTGATGATGAAATGAATAAGAAGTCAACTTGCGGTACGGTGAGTTATATGCCTGCCGTCTTTGGTTGCTATCTGGCAGAGTATGTGATAAAACGATTATGAATAATTATTCAATGTGCTGATATGCCAATGTGCCAATTGGCTGCACTATAGTAACATACCAATTGGCACATTGGCATATTGCCACATTAGCACATTATTATATGATAAAATTAGAAGGAATTACTAAAAGTTTCGGTTCTTTACAGGTTCTCAAAGGTATTGATCTGGAGATAAATAAAGGAGAAGTTGTAAGTATTGTCGGACCAAGTGGTGCCGGTAAAACTACTCTGTTGCAGATTATGGGTACGCTTGATGAACCAGATGCCGGACATGTCTATATTGATGGTACAAATGTCAGCAGGATGAAAGAAAAAGAGCTCTCTGCTTTTCGTAATAAGCATATCGGCTTTGTTTTTCAGTTTCATCAGTTACTTCCTGAATTTACAGCATTGGAAAATATCATGATTCCCGCATTGATAGCCGGGGTATCTTCCAGGGAAGCCACAGCGCATGCATTAGAGATACTGAACTTTATGGGATTGGCAGAGCGTGCTTCTCATAAACCTAATGAACTCTCCGGTGGAGAAAAACAACGGGTTGCTGTAGCCCGTGCTCTTATCAATAATCCGGCAGTAATATTAGCTGACGAGCCTTCTGGTAGCCTGGATACGCATAATAAGGAAGAATTACATCAATTGTTTTTTGAACTTCGTGACCGTTTAGGACAGACATTTGTGATCGTAACCCATGATGAGGGGCTAGCTCAGATTACAGATCGTACTGTCCATATGATAGATGGTATAATTAATAAGTGTTAATACGAAGGGGGAAATTCTAAAAAATGATACCATATGGCTGATTGGTTATTAATATTAATCAATTAGCTGTATCTTTATATCGCTTCTCTACAGAAGTCTGTGAAGATAGTAGGTAGAGTGTTTGTTTTGTTTGTGTGTGATGCATTCTTATCTAGTGTGATAAGGATGCATCTTTTTTATTTCAATGAAAACTAACATAAGGTGATATCCGTTCAAAATCTTTTTCAGAAAATTCATCATAGAGTTTTAATTGGCTCAGACTCTCTATTTCTCCTTTTTTCTTACGGTACTCAACAATAATCTTTGCCTGGTAGAAATTGATGTAAGGATGTGCTCTAAGTCTTTCAATTCCTGCTTTATTCAGGTTTATCCGTTGGGTCTCATTCTTGTTAACAAACAACCATTCATGTAGTTTATCCGTATCCAAATGAATATCTTGCAGTTGCTCTACTTGGTAGAATCCTCCCAGTTTTTTCCGATATCCTACAATCATACGGGCAATAGCGCTTCCTATACCCGGGATTTTTTTTAATTCAGTGGTGTCAGCCTGGTTTAAGCTGATTGTTGTTCCACTCGGATATTTGTAATATTGTAGAGTATCCCGCGGTTCCTGATGACTAAACAGGCGAATTGTGTCCTGTTCTTTCGGTATATCTGCTATGGATATATAAGGTTCGAGAGTTGTGTATTGCTTTTCTGTCAATCCATATACTTTTTGGAAGTCACTCTGTTTGCGAAAGCGTCCTCCTTTGGCACGGTATTTCAAAATATTCTTTGCTATCCATGGCGGAAGTCCCAGGTTAAGAAAAGTAATAGAGTCTGCCGTATTAGGATCGAAAGAAGCGAGTATTACTTCTCGTTTTTCATACTGGTATTTTTTAGAACTTACTTCTTTTTGTTGTTCTTTTTCTTTTAGTGATGCCATGAAAATGGCATACTCTTCTTCGAATTTTTGGTTATCTTCAATTTTTGCTACTTCTCTTGGCGGTATAAACCATGAAGCTGTACCGACCAAAATAATCAAAGCGGCAAGAATTATGATACCTTGCCGTTCTGTACGCGAAAAGTAGAAAAAGTCTTTCCACATATTACTTGAGTAATCCTAACTCATTGATAAAGATACAGGAGATTGCAATAGGTGCAATATATTTCAGGATAAAGATAATGAGTTTATAAACCGGGACTTTCAGTGTACCATCGTTTGTAATCTCGCTCCAGACGATTTTCTTGTCCAGATACCACCCGGTGAATATTGAGATACACAACCCACCCAGTGGTAACATGATTTTTGCGGTGACAAAATCAAATAGGTCGAACATTCCTAATCCGAAAATAGTAATACCTTTTGTTACTCCAAGTGACAGAGAACAGAGTATACCGAGGAAGATGCACCCTCCTGTAACAAATAATGCTGCCCGGTGGCGAGTAAACTTAAACTCTTCGTGCAAGTAAGCTGTAACAACTTCATGCAAAGAGATAGTAGAAGTAAGAGCTGCCACTGCCAGCAGTACATAAAACATCACAGAGAATATATACGCCAATAACGGCACTCCACTGAATGCTTGCTGGAATACATTAGGCAGGGTGATAAAGATGAGGCTTGGACCTGCATCCGGCTGAATACCCACAGAGAAAGCAGCCGGGAAGATGATGAATCCTGCAAGTACGGCTACAATTGTATCAATAATCCCTACACTGAAAGCTGTCTTAGTTAAATTGGTCTTTTTGCTAAAATAGGAAGCATAGGTACAAAGACACCCCATCCCTAAACTAAGTGAGAAAAAAGCTTGTCCCATTGCACTTAAGAATACATTTCCGTCTACCTTGCTGAAATCTGGTTTGAGTAGAAACTCGATACCTCTGCTTGCTCCTGGCAAAGACACAGAACATACTACTAATATAAGGATGATAATAAACAGCATAGGCATCATTATCTTGGAAGATTTCTCTATTCCCTTCTCTACGCCTTTCACAATAATAAAATGAGTACCGAGTAGAAATAGGATCAGCCAAATCGCCGGTCGCCATGGGTTGCTTGAGAAAGTCTGGAATGAAGAAATAAACTCATCCGGAGTTTTACCTGAAAAACCGTTGGTTAATGCTTCGAAAATATATTCGAGCGTCCATCCGGCCACTACCGAATAATAACTGAGAATAAGAAAGCCGGCAAGTACTCCCATACGTCCTACCCAACGCCAATGCGTACCGGGAGCTAACTTTTGATAAGCTCTGGCGGTGTTTGCGCGAGAATGGCGTCCAATAAGAAATTCGGATACCATGATCGGAAGTCCCAGAAGAAAAATACAACCCAGATAAATAATGATAAAAGCGGCACCGCCATGATTACCGGTTTCGTATGGAAATCTCCATATATTACCCAGTCCTACAGCTGATCCTGCAGAGGCAAGTATCACCCCCAACTTAGTGCCAAAGTTCGCTCTGTCATTTTTAGTCATAAAAGCTTTATTTATCTTACAATTCGATATATTTATCTTACTTAAACATGCAAATATAAGAAATGTTCCTTATATTTGCCCAACATCTGTAATTTATTTAGATATGCTTTATTATATTAAGAAATACCCGGTTTCTCTGTTAATTATTCTGGTAGTTATCTACCTGTCGTTTTTTAGACCACCTTCAACAGAGTTAAGCAAAATACCCAATATAGATAAAATTGTTCATTTTTGTATGTATTTCGGTATGTCCGGCATGTTGTGGCTGGAGTTTTTGCGTACTCACAGAAAAGGAGATTCTCCTATGTGGCATGCATGGGTCGGTGCCTTTGTTTGCCCGGTATTGTTTAGCGGGTGTGTAGAGTTGTTACAGGAGTATTGTACAACGTATCGTGGAGGAGATTGGTTAGACTTTACAGCCAATTCTTTGGGGGCAATCTTTGCCAGTCTTATCGGTTACTATTGGATACGCCCCCGGATGCTGAAACAAACAATAAAAGGGAAACAGTAGCAGATTATAGATAATCTGCTACTGAACTAAGTTTTATTCCGTTAGAGCCCTTTATTAAGATGGTATAATCTTTAGGCTTATCGGTCTGTAATGCCTGTATAAGTTCCTGGGCATTGGAGTATGTCTGGTATGAATGTTCGGCTGCAGCAAACAGGTTTCCAACAAATATGACTTTCTCAAACTCGCATGCTTTAATGAAGTCTACTATCTTTTGGTGCTCAGCTGCACTTTCAGCTCCCAGTTCGCGCATATCTCCTAATATTAGCATCTTATGCGCAACTGTCATTTTATTAAAGTTCTCCAGTGCTGCCATCATACTTGTAGGATTGGCATTATAAGCATCGATAATCAGTGTGTTCTCGGCTGTTTTTTTCAGCTGCGAACGATTGTTTTGCGGAGCATATTCAGTGAGTGCTTTATTTATTTTTTGCGGTTCAACTTTAAAGAAGCGTCCGATAGTAATAGCAGCCAAAGCATTAGGGAAATTATATTCTCCTATTAACTGGGTTTCTACTTCGTAATTTTCACCGTTCTTTCCTGCTTTCCATTCAAAGGTAAGGTAAGGCGAGTTCCCAGTCACATGCCCATTGACATAGAGTGATTCATCATTTCCGTAAGGTATTTGATTCAGTCCGGAAGCAATATTCATAAGATATGGATTGTCGTGGTGAATGAAGATAATTGCACCTTCTTTCTTACGCAGAAAATCATACAGTTCTCCTTTGGTTTTTATAACTCCTTCAAATGAGCCGAAACCCTCGAGGTGTGCTTTACCCACGTTAGTAATAATGCCGTAATCCGGCTCGGCTATCTCTGCTAAGAATTTAATTTCTCCCGGATGATTGGCTCCCATTTCGATGACTGCAAGGTCATGTTCTGCTTTCAGGCGAAGAAGGGTAACAGGTACTCCAATGTGGTTGTTTAAATTACCTTGCGTATAAAGAATATTATAGGATTGTGACAGTACGGCTGAGATCAATTCTTTGGTGGTTGTTTTCCCGTTAGTTCCGGTAATACCAATGATCCGGGTACCTAATTGCCTACGATGGTAGTTGGCCAGTTGTTGTAAAGTTTCGATGCAACTGTCTACAAGGATGTAGCGTTTGTCACCTTTCACTGCATGAGCTGCTTCGTCAACAATTGCGTATGCGCACCCGTCGTTAATAGCTTGTGTGGCGAAAGCATTCCCATTGAATGAATCACCTTTGAGGGCAATGAACATAGAGCCTTTAGGGCAATTGCGGCTATCGGTAGTTACTGTATTACATTCCAGAAATATCTGGTAGAGAGCAGAGAGTTCCATATTCTTTCTATAGTTATAAAGACAGCAGCAAAGATAGAGTATAATCTTGAATCGTGTGAAAAGAATAGCCGGAAATCTCTTCCTTTTCTTTTTATTTGATAAGATTCTTTCTTAATGAGCACTAAGAGAATGTCGTATCCGGTACAATTTCTTGTGATAATAGGCGGTTACTTGCTTTTTTTCTCTACATTTGCAATAATCTAACCGAAAAACGAGATTAATGAACTCATTAGCGCATAGATATTTAAATGTCAACGGGCAGTTGCTCGATCTCTCTGTCCCACAAGTGATGGGTATTCTGAATGTTACTCCTGATTCTTTTTATGCCGGAAGCCGGATGCAAACTGAGGCAGATATTGTCGGACGTGCACAACAAATATTGGCCGAAGGTGCTTCCATAATTGATATTGGTGCTTACTCTTCCCGCCCTAATGCGGAAAACATCTCTGCCGAAGAAGAGATGCGTCGTTTACGGGTAGGATTGGAAATTGTGGTTCGTAATCATCCGGACGCTGTTATTTCTGTAGATACGTTCCGGGCTGATGTGGCGGAACAATGTGTAAAGGAATATGGTGTTGCTATCATCAATGACATTGCAGCCGGAGAGATGGATCCGAAAATGTTTGAAACTGTTGCCCGGTTGGGAGTGCCTTATATCATGATGCATATGCAAGGTACACCTCAGAATATGCAATCTGAGCCACATTATGACGATTTGCTTAAGGAGGTATTTATGTATTTCGCCATGAAAGTGCAGCAGTTACGTGATTTGGGTGTGAAAGACATTATTCTTGATCCGGGCTTTGGCTTTGGTAAGACGTTAGAGCATAATTATGAACTGATGGCACACCTTGAAGAATTCAGTATTTTCGAACTGCCTTTATTGGTGGGTGTTTCAAGAAAATCAATGATTTATCGTTTGCTTGGAGGTACGCCGCAAGACGCTCTGAACGGAACTACTGTATTGGATACGGTTGCTTTAATGAAGGGAGCCAATATCCTGCGGGTACATGATGTGCGTGAAGCAGTGGAAGCAGTAAGGATGGTGGAGAAAATTGTAAGTTATAAATTGTAAATGTTTATATGGGTGAATATCAAATAATAGCCATGGCTGCCGGTATGTTTTTTGAGTTTGGTATCAAAGATTTTATTGACATCCTGTTGGTGGCTTTCCTTTTGTACTATGTCTACAAATTGATGAAAGCTTCGGGTTCTATCAAAGTGTTCACAGGTATTCTTGTGCTGATTCTGATGTGGCTGGTAGTAACTCAGGTGCTTGAGATGAAACTTCTGGGTTCTATTTTTAATACTTTGATGAATGTCGGTGTGCTGGCTCTGATTGTACTTTTTCAGGATGAGATACGCCGTTTTCTGCTTACGCTTGGTTCGCATCAGCATGTCAATGCCCTGGCGCGTTTTTTTACCGGGAATAAAAAAGAGTCATTAGAACATGAAGATATCATGCCGGTGGTAATGGCATGTATCAGTATGGGTAAACAAAAGGTAGGCGCCCTGATTGTGATTGAACACAATGTTCCTTTGGATGGGGTAGTACGTACCGGAGAAATTATTAATGCGGATGTAAATCAGCGTTTGATAGAAAATATTTTTTTCAAAAACAGTCCTTTGCATGATGGTGCGATGGTAATAAGTAAAAAGCGTATTAAAGCTGCCGGATGCATTCTGCCGGTATCTCACAATCTGGATATACCCAAAGAATTGGGGCTTCGTCATCGTGCTGCAATGGGGATATCACAGGAATCGGATGCGCATGCTATTATTGTATCTGAGGAGACCGGATCGATTTCTGTTGCTTATCAGGGGCAGTTTTATCTTCGTTTGAGTGCCGAAGAGCTGGAAAGTTTATTAACGAAGAAATCCTAAAAATAATAGATATATTATGGACAGACGAAATTTTATAAGAACAGGAGGTATGGCATTATTAGGTTCGTTGGCTGCAGGCTCAGCGTTGGCTATTCCTTCGGTGAAGGGAGCTTTGGGAGGAGCTGACCAGAAGGCGGCGCTTTCGCAGGCAATGAATCATTTTGGTGTGGGCGAAGAAGATATGAAGAAAGTATTGGCAACAGCCCTTGAAAAAGGAGGAGATTATGCTGATCTCTTTTTTGAACATACCTTCACCAATGTAATCAGTTTGAAAGACGGGGCGGTGAATAGCTGTAATTCCTATATAGATTTTGGTATGGGGGTGCGTGTGCTGGCAGGCGATCAGACCGGTTATGCCTATGTGGAAAATGTGACGCTTGACGATATGTTGAATGCTGCACGTACGGCTGCACGTATTGCATCCGGCAAGAAGAAATCCGGTCCTGTACGTCTGGTAGAAAAGACATTGAAGAGAAACTACTATCCGATCACTACTCCTTGGGAGGAGATCAGTTTGAAAGATAAGATGCCTTATCTTCAAAAGCTGAATGACAAAATATTTGCACTGGATAAACGTGTGTCCAAAGTAATGGCCAATCAAAGTGATTCGACATCGCATATTCTTTTCTGTAACAGTGAAGGCGTGATGTATTATGATTATCGGCCTATGGTGACACTTGGCGCTGTCTGCATTATGGAGGAAAACGGAAAGACGGAAAATAGTTATGCTGCCCGCGCCTATCGTAAAGGGTTTGAGTTTCTGTCTGATGACCTGGTTGAGATTTTGGCACGTGAAGCCGTGGACAATACAGCCATTCTTTTTAAAGCCATCAAGCCTAAAGGTGGAGAGATGCCTGTGGTGATGGGAGCGGGAGGTTCCGGTATCCTGTTGCACGAGGCTATCGGACATGCGTTTGAAGCAGATTTCAATCGTAAGAATGTCTCTATTTTCTCCGATCAGCTGAATAAGAAAGTGTGCAATGAACATATTTCTGTAATAGATGATGGCACTATTCCTTTCAACCGTGGATCTGTAAACTTCGATGATGAGGGAGTGGAAGGACAGAAAACATATCTCGTTAAAGAGGGAGTTTTAACCAGTTATATGCACGACCGTATCAGTGCCAAACATTATGGTATTGCTCCAACCGGAAACGGACGACGTGAGACTTTCCGGAATATGCCGATTCCTCGTATGCGTGCTACGTATATGGAGCCGGGCAATATGAAAGAGGAAGATATTATAGCTTCCGTAAAACAGGGCATTTTTGTCGATCAGTTTACAAACGGGCAGGTGCAGATTGGAGCAGGTGATTTTACCTTCTTTGTGAAATCGGGTTATCTGATTGAAGATGGAAAACTGACACAACCTATTAAAGATATCAATATCATCGGAAATGGTCCGAAAGCATTGGCAGATATTACTATGGTAGCTGATAATGATAAGATTGATAATGGTACCTGGACTTGCGGGAAGGATGGACAATCTTGTCCGGTGACTTGTGGTATGCCTTCGGCGTTGGTTAGTAAACTGACCGTTGGAGGAGAAAACTGAGAAAACAGTGAGAACTAAAAATTAGAAATTAAAAATTAAAGTTGAAACTTCGCGGAATGTGGTAAAGATATATGTTTAGTTCCCGACTTTCGACTCTCAACTTTCAACTCTTATGATTTCAGATAGCAATAAAAAACTGGCACAATGGGCAATGGATTATGCCTTGAAGAACGGTTGTCAGCAAGCAAAAGTGAATCTTTATGCCGGATCAAACTCTTCTTTTGAGTTGCGTGATGCCAAAATGGACCGTTTACAGCAGGCTTCGGAAAATGGCCTGACCATTTTCTTATATGTAGACGGACGCTATGGAACCTATTCTACCAATCGGCTGGATAAGAAAGAACTTGAAACATTTATAAAGAATGGCATTGACTCTACCCGTTATCTGGCAAAGGATGAGGCACGTGTATTGCCGGATGCTTCCCGCTATTATAAAGGAGGGAGCCCCGATTTGAAGTTGTTGGATGCAAAATTTTCTTCCATCCGTCCCGATGATAAAGTAGCATTGGCAAAAGCTGTTGCCGAAGAGGCACTGGGTAAAGATGACCGCATTATTTCTGTCAGCTCTTCTTATAGCGATGGAGATAATTTTGGATACCGGATCACCAGTAATGGTTTTGAAGGAGAAACAAAATCAAGTTGGTATTCTCTTTATGCCGAGGTTGCAATAAAGGGCGAAGGAGAGGCACGCCCTTCTGCTGGTTGGTATGAATCATCACTCTATTTTGATAAACTGGTGAAAGCAGGCGTCGGGCAGAAAGCCCTGGAACGCGTTCTGCGTAAGGTAGGACAAAGAAAAGCGAAATCCGGTAAATATACGATGGTGGTGGATCCAATGAATGTCAGTCAGCTACTAAGCCCCTTGGTAGATGCTCTTTATGGATCTTCTCTTCAGCAGAAAAATTCTTTCCTGCTGGATAAACTGAATGAAAAAGTACTGGCCGATAAGATGACATTAATAGACGAACCGCATCTGCAACAAGCATCCGGTGCCCGCTATTTTGATAGTGAAGGCGTAGCAACAGAGCGACGTCCGGTTTTTGAGAATGGAGTGTTGAAAACTTATTTTATTGATACCTATAATGCCAGAAAGATGGGAGTTTCTCCAACTATTAACTCACCCTCTATTCTGGTCATGCAAACGGGCTTAAAGGATCTCGACGGGCTGGTAGCCGGAGTGGATCATGGAATCCTTGTGACAGGTTTTAATGGGGGTAACTGTAACAGTTCTACAGGAGACTTTTCGTATGGTATCGAAGGGTTCCTTATTGAAAATGGGAAACTGACACAGCCTGTATCCGAAATGAATGTGACTGGTAATATGTTGACTCTCTGGTCGTCGTTGTCCGAAACAGGAAACGATCCGCGATTGTCTTCATCCTGGCGTATCCCGTCGCTGGTCTTTGAAGGTGTAGACTTTAGCGGACTCTAAATTAATCTTATACAAATCTTTCCGAAACACACTTGCATCCTGTACACTATTTCTTGGCATTTCAATGACAAAAGCTGAGAGGTGTGCAGGATGCTCTCTTTTATATGCTCACTACTATGTTCACTACTTTAAGTGTGTAAGTTAATACTTATCATGCAATCAGACTACCCTATTTCTGCTTGTCATAAATCAAATGGAAAGAATCAACAACATCCGGATGTTGTTGGTGAAAACATCCCCATGTTGTAAATCAAAACATCCGGGTGTTTTGCATAACAACATCCGGATGTTCTGTATCCTTAAATCTAAAGAAGAGTACGAAAGGATTAGTAGATAATGCTTTGCATGATAGTTGTTAATTCAGCATTAAACTCATATAAGGTTGCAATGGAGAGAGGAGCTTTTCGCATAGTTCCCCGATGGTCAATTGCCGGTGGCTACCTAACAACCGTTCTTTACTGAATTTACATTTTCCTTTGTAAAGGTAGTAGTAGCCATTGTTTATAGCCAATTGTTCGTCTGTTAGCTTTATGTTCATTTCAATTTCCGGATGCAAGGCCGCATGGAACTGTAAAATAGTTCTGGCATCAATGATACGTGCCATGCCGAGGGGATATTGTTCTTCGGCAGCCATAGGGGGAGTAATCATTGTAATAGCGTCGGTACCTGCTTCCTGCCGGATATGAAAGAGCAATGCTTTTTCAATTTCGCCGTTTTCTGTCAGCAATTCATTTATTTGTAATCCATTTCCATTCGGATAAACAACGGCTATGCCTGCTATCTGCTCCTGAACGGTAGCTATATAGAATGTGCCTTTACTGATAAGCAGATCTGCGAAAATTACTTTAAAGTCACTAAAAGTATGCTGAATACAGCAAGAGCGCTCAGACATTTTTTTGTCGAGGTATTGATATGCTTCTTCATTGGCATCTGCTAATTTCGTTATGAAGATATCCGGCACAGGACTTATGTCCCATTGTGATATTTTTTTTTCCGAATAACGAAATACAGGCACATACCCCATACGCGCATAATAATCAAACAACCAGGGCTCTGCAGGGATCAGTGTACTAAGAACAACGTGATTATACCTCATACGTGCAAATGCCTGTGAAAGTAACTCACGCATGACTCCGTTTCCCCGGAAATCGGGATGGGTACAAGCACCGGAGATATATGAGGTCTGGATTTGTTCGCCACAAAAAGTCATAGGATAGGGTATCATCTGAAGGGCAGAGACTACTTCTTTGCCACTTTCTATAGCGATATTTACTTCGTTATTATAACGCAGGCGAAAATACATATCGATGAACGCATCGCTATCGTCAAAACAAAGCTTCCATAAAGCTTTTATCTGTTGTTTGGTCATCTCTTTATCTTACCATTTAATCATTTCCAGGGGATGTTCTTTGAAGCACGCCATATACTTCTCCAGAATAGTAACGGGCTGGTAGGATAGTTTGGCTTTTCGCAGGCCTTCAATACCCAGATCCTCTTCGCGGTTAATGTAGATATATTGTTCGGGGATGTGATTGGCAAATTCATAGTTGATCATGGCATAAGCCCCGTCAATTGTTGTATCAGCTTTTTCTACATGTACACCGAAAGTCTCTTTGTTGATAGGCATCCCGAAAGTGAATGCAACGATCTTGCCGTCGACGTGAAGTATCCCACCTGTTAACCCTAATGCTTCGAAATGATTCAATGCATAAATCAGGGCACGACGTTCATTACCGGTACCTTCCTGTTGGTCACAGTTATTCACTTTACACCATTCGGCTTCCAGATCTAAACATTCCTGAATACGATCAGGAGTGATAGGGGTATATTCATAGTTGCTGTATGTATTCCGGAATTTATTGATGTGGTTTCGCTTTGACTGGAATTTTTTTCCTTTTAGCGTAGCCAGATCGGTGTGTAGATAAATATAATCGGCATAGTCTCTGTCGGCAGTAAATGTAAACTGTCCCGGCATAATCTCCTCGAGTTCTTCTCTCATACATGAACACACGCCTAACATACAGAACGGTTGCCCTTCCTGATTTGCGTCTTCAATGAGCATGTCCAGTACCTTTTTCAGATTTCCTTTTCCGACAGGCATCATATAGGCCAGTTCATCTCCAACCCAGAATTTGAATGCCAGGAAATCGTCAATGATGGCGAACTGGGTGTTATACAGAAATCTCCAACTGCAAAGGTTGGAAAAAGAAAGGTCGCAATTGCGGCGACTACTGTTCATCGTGTAAGATGTAATGGTATCCTTATCCTGGATAGTAATATCCTTAAAATCTATCATATAAAATTTATTTTGCTTTTCGCTTAATAATATAACAAATAGAGGACGTTTTTGTTAGAGAAGACCTAATAATCGGAGAATTGTTGGAGTTAATAATGCAGTAAATATTCCGTTTAATGTCAATCCCAGACTGGCATATGCTCCATATTTACTGCTGATATCCATCGCGGTAGAGGTTCCTACCGCATGAGCAGCGGTTCCCATGGATAACCCCTGGGCTATCGGACTACCTACATGCATCAGTTTCATTGTTTTGAATCCGAGTATAGCTCCCAGTAATCCGACACAGACTACTACTGCTGCTGTCAGCGAAGGAATACCTCCCAAGGTTTTGGTTACTTCCATGGCAATAGGAGTAGTTACGGATTTCGGAGCCAGAGAGAGGATAACTTCTTGTGAAGCTCCCATTAGTTTGGCTATCAGTACAACGGAAACAACCCCGACAAAACAGCCAGCCAACTGTGATAATAATATGGGTAGCAATTGTTTTTTGATTGTTTCCAACTGTAAATACAGAGGTACTCCCAGCGCTACTACTGCCGGTTTAAGCCAGAATTCAATCAGATGGCCGCCTTCATTGTAGGTTTCATAACTGATATGGGTTATTTTCAGAAAAATAATAAGGACGGCTATAGTGAGTAGGATAGGATTCAGCAAAAGAAATCCCGTTTTCTTTTGCAGTAACTTGGCAAAGAAGTAAATCCCGAAGGTGATAGCCAGCAGGAAGAATTCATTTTCTAAATAATTCATTTGATTTTACGTGTTAATTGGTGAACCCATCCGGTGACAACAAGCACCAGAATGGTACTGATAAGGGTTGCAACTACTATCGGCCAGAATTGTGCCTCAATAATGTCAAAATAGAGCATAAGGGCAACTCCTGGTGGAATAAAGAAGAATCCCAGATTAGCAACTAAGAAGTCGGACATACCTTGCACCCAATGCAACTTGATCCAACCCAATTTCAGAAACAGGGTGAGCAACAACATTCCTATGATGCTGGACGGGAGCTTAATTCCCGTGAGAAAAACAATCAATTCACCCAAAGCCAAACAGCCAAATAAAATGGCACACTGACGTATCATATTTTATACCTATTGAATTTGAAAACGGTGCAAAGTTATGAAATAAATAGGAGAGTTGTCACTGTTTTCCGTGAAGAAATTATTTTAACCATTCAATTGTATGAAAAAAAACAATGAAAAAAGGAATAGAAAGGAAAATATATATATTTTTGCAAATATCAATGTCCGATTTAAAAAACGAATATTAACTACTAAAACAAGACGAATATGAAGAAGAACTTACTAATCAGCGTTTTCACGGTTTTTGCCCTGATGTTATCTGTAAATACCTTTGCACAAGAAAAGGCTACCAAGAAAGACTACAAAACAATGGCAAAACAGGAGAAAGTTTTGAACAATGAACTGAAAAAAAAGGCACTTAAAGATGCACGTAAAGAAGCTAAGAAATTAACAAAAGAAGGGTTTAAAACTCCAATTGGAAAATTACCATTAGATAAGCAGATAGAGAATGCGTGGCAGAAGCAGGCAGAAATGACTCCGGACGGAACTCCGTTCTGGTACGTTGCTTCTTCAAGAGCTATTGGTGGTAATCAGTCTTCTGCTGTTTTGCAGGCAACCAATGCTGCCAAGATAGAACTTGCGGGGCAGATTCAAACAAAAGTGTCTCAGCTGATTGAGGCAAAAGTGGCCAATGATGATATGGGACAGGAAGAAGCTGCCAGTCTTTCAAGTGTAGTTGCTGCCAGTAAAAGTGTGATTTCGGCTACTTTGGGACGTATTACGCCATTGGTAGAAGTGTATAGAACGCTTGAAAACAAAAATGTAGAGGTGATGGTAACACTTGGGTATAGCCTGGAATCTGCGAATAAGGCTGCGATTAGTGCAGTACGTGCCGAGTTGGCAAAGAAGTCGGAAGACCTGGCCAAAGAACTGGATAAGTTAGGATATTAAAGATCGATTATTAAAAAGGGAAAGATTTGAATGAGAATAAATAGGCTACTCGGAGTTATAGCTATTTTATTGTTGATATCTGCCGGAAGCCTTTGTGCCCAGGACATTGTTAAGGTGAAAGGGGTACAGGGGCGTTGGCAGGTCAGTGAAGAGATCACTTTGAAGCAAGCTGAAGAGCGCGCTTTTATGGAAGCCAAGAAAGCTGCTTTACAGAAAGCTGGGGTGATGGAAAACGTCTGGTCGGTTTTCGGGCAGATAACTCAGAATGACGGGCAAGAGTTTCATGAGGCATACTCACAGATGAGTGTGCTTGCTATTGGGGGCATGATAAATGTTACCCATAAAAAAATAGAAGAGATATGGGACACAGATACCCGTAGCCTTTATAAAGTAGTGACGATTGATGCTACTGTGCAGAAGAATGCCAAACCTGATAATGCCTATGCACTTGAAGTGAAGGGGGTGGAAACCCTTTATAAGGAAGGGGATGCGTTTACTTGCCGGCTGACGGTGCATGGAACGGATTCTTATCTTAAATTTTTCTGGTTTGACAGTACGGGAGGAGCATTGCTGTATCCCAATACATACGAGGCAAACAATCTGCTCAAAGCAGGGCAGGAGTATAAGATTCCTTTCAGTAATGCGGTGGATTATCTTATGGAAAAACAGCCGGGTAAAGACAATGAGAAGATCAACATTATGATGGTAGCTACTAAAGAGAATATTCCTTTTACAGAAGTGGTTACTTATCAGAATGTGCTGAAATGGGTCTATTCAATCCCGGTCAACCAGCGTTGTGCTTTCTATGAGATGGTGTTGATTAAGTAAGATAATAATGAGTCGCTGGTTACTAAAAACAATACGCAGATGAATAAGATGAAGTGTATTTTTCCTTTTGTGATTGGGCTGTTGGCTGTTCCGGTGGCAATGGCGCAAGATGTTGACTTTGAAAAGGAATTTGATAGTTTTCAAAAGCAGCAACAGAAAGAGTTTAATGATTTTAAAAATAAGGCAGATGCCGACTTTGATACTTTTCTTAGAGAAGCGTGGACTAAGTTTGAGGCATTTGATGCTGTAGAAGCGCCGGTACGTCCTGAACCTGTCAAACAACCGGTATTTGATGGTAAACGGTCACAAGCACCCATTGAAATTAAACCGGCTCCTCCAAGAATACCGGGAATGGAAAGGCCTACTCTTGAAGGGAGACCGGTTGAGATAAAGAAACCCGCTTTACCATCTATTACGGATAAACCTGTACCAGGAGTGTATGTTCCGGGACGGCCCTATCTTCCCGTGAAAATAGATATTCCGGTGGTACCGGAATCAGAGACTCCTGTACGTCGTACGCCTGTTGATTTTTACGGTTCTTCCTTTAATGTGGCAACCGATGCAATCGAAAATCTTGCATTGGCTGGGAATCGGGAAGCAGATGTTGCCGATGCGTGGAGCCAGCTTTGTAAAGCGGATCATGAACAATTGATAAAGGACTGCATGACTCTGCGTGAAGAGAAGAAGATGAGTGACTGGGGATATTTGTTGTTTACTAAGAAGCTTGGCGAACAGCTTTATGGTGAACAGCAGAAAGATGATATTGCTTTTTTGCAAATGTTTATTCTGAATAAATCGGGGTATAAAGTACGCCTTTCCAAGATTAACGAAAGACTGAAACTGATGGTAGCACCTGCCGCAGCATTATATGGTATACCTTATATAATATTGGAGGGTACCAAGTATTATGTCTTTGATGCGGAAAAGCAGAATGGGCCGATGGGAGTTTATACCTATAAGCAGGATTTTGCGAATGCAAAGAATTATGTTTCTCTTTCTATCGATGCGGCGCCTGAGTTTAATATGGTTGAATATGCAGAAGCCATATCTCCTAAATCCGGTTCGGTGAAAGTGGAGACAGTGGTTAATAAGAACCTGATCGAATTTTATAAGAGCTATCCGCAGTGTGATGTGTCGGTATATTATCACACTCCTATGAGTGAAGAGTTAAAAGCAACTTTGTATCCTCCTCTGAAAGAAGCTATCAAAGGTAAATCTCAGCGAGAGGCTGCTAATATACTTATAGAGTTTGTGCAGACAGGCTTTGAATATCAGACCGATGGGGCACAGTTTGGTTATGAGAAACCTTTCTTCCTGGACGAAAACTTTTTTTATCCGGCTTGTGACTGTGAAGACCGTGCTATCTTGTATTCTACTTTAGTGAAAGATTTGTTAGGCTTAGATGCTATTTTACTCGATTATCCCAATCATATTGCTTCAGCAGTCCGTTTTACGGAGGAGATTCCCGGTGATTATGTGGTGCTGGACGATGGTGCCAAATACTTGATTTGTGATCCTACTTATATCGGTGCTTCTATCGGAATGTGTATGGAACAGTTTAAGGAAGTCTCTCCGCAAATCATTCGTTAGTGTTAAATATTATAATAATTGTATATTCGGGGCGTAAAAACGCCCCGTTTTGCAATGTAGATATTGCAAAATTGTGTACTTTTGCGGCGTGAATAACACCTACTACCGGAATTATACATAAAATTAAATATCTATGCTCAATTTAATTAACTCTATTGTTGCACGTGCGAAAGCGGATCGTCAACGCATTGTTCTTCCTGAAGGTACAGAAGAACGTACTCTGAAAGCTGCCAATCAGATTTTGACAGATGAAGTTGCTGACCTTATTCTTCTGGGTAATCCGGATGAAATTCATGAGGCTGCTGCTAAGTGGGGATTGGGAAATATCAGTAAGGCCACTATTATTGACCCGGAAAATCATGCGAAACAAGAAGAATATGCGCAATTGTTGTGTGAGCTTCGGAAGAAAAAAGGCATGACTATTGAAGAAGCCCGTAAATTGGTACTCAATCCATTGTATCTGGGATGTCTTATCATTAAAAACGGAGATGCTGATGGTCAGTTGGCCGGTGCACGTAATACAACAGGTGATGTGCTTCGTCCTGCTCTTCAGATTATTAAAACAAGCCCGGGTATCACTACTGTGTCTGGTGCAATGCTGATGTTGACACATGCACCTGAGTGTGGACAAAATGGTCTGCTTGTAATGGGAGACGTTGCTGTAACTCCGGTTCCCGATGCTGCTCAGCTGGCTCAGATTGCAGTTTGTACAGCTCGTACAGCACAGGCTGTTGCAGGAATTGAAGATCCGAAGGTAGCTATGTTAAGCTTTTCAACCAAAGGTTCTGCAAAGCATGAGGTAGTAGACAAAGTGGTAGAAGCAACAAGATTGGCCAAAGAAATGGCTCCTGAGTTAAATATTGATGGTGAAATGCAGGCAGATGCCGCTTTGGTTCCTTCAGTGGGTGCAAGTAAAGCACCGGGATCTCCGGTTGCAGGTGAAGCTAATGTGCTGATAGTACCGAGTCTCGAAGTCGGTAATATTTCTTATAAACTGGTTCAGCGCTTGGGCCATGCCGATGCAGTAGGACCGATTCTTCAGGGTATTGCTCGTCCGGTGAATGATCTTTCACGCGGTTGTTCTATCGAAGACGTTTACAGAATGATTGCTATTACTGCTAATCAGGCTATTGCTGCCAAGAAGGCGAAATAATTTTAAAATCGAAATCAAAATGAAAATATTAGTATTGAACTGTGGAAGTTCATCCATTAAATACAAGCTGTTCGACATGGACAGCAAAGAAGTGATTGCACAAGGTGGTATCGAAAAGATAGGTTTGAAAGGTTCATTCCTGAAACTTACTTTGCCGAACGGAGAGAAGAAGGTACTTGAAAAAGATATTCCCGAACATACAGTAGGAGTAGAATTCATTCTTAATACTTTGGTTAGCCCGGAATATGGTGCGATTAAGTCTTTGGATGAAATTGATGCGGTAGGTCATCGTATGGTACATGGAGGTGAACGTTTCAGCAAATCTGTATTGCTGGACAAAGAGGTATTGGAAGCTTTTGTGGCTTGCAATGATTTGGCTCCGCTTCACAATCCTGCTAATCTGAAAGGTGTAAATGCTGTCTCAGCTATCCTTCCTAATATTCCTCAGGTGGGTGTATTTGATACGGCTTTCCATCAGACAATGCCGGATTATGCATATCTTTATGCTGTGCCTTACGAACTGTATGAGAAATACGGTGTGCGTCGTTATGGCTTCCATGGAACTTCTCATCGTTATGTTTCACAGCGTGTATGTGAATACTTGGGTATTAAAGCAGAGGGCTTGAGACTCATTACCTGCCATATCGGTAACGGCGGTTCTATTGCTGCTATCAAAGATGGCAAATGTATCGATACTACGATGGGACTTACTCCATTGGAGGGTTTGATGATGGGGACACGTAGTGGTGACATTGATGCCGGTGCAGTGACTTTCATTATGGATAAAGAAGGCTTGACTACGACAGGTGTTTCTAATCTGCTCAACAAGAAGAGCGGAGTACTCGGTATCTCTGGTGTATCAAGTGATATGCGTGAATTGGAAGTTGCCGTAGCTGAAGGAAACCCGAAAGCAATTCTGGCAGAGAATATGTATTTCTATCGCATTAAGAAATACATTGGTGCATATGCTGCTGCTTTGGGTGGTGTAGATGTTATTCTTTTCACAGGTGGTGTGGGTGAAAACCAGGCAAGTTGCCGTGCCGGTGTATGCGAAGGACTCGAATTCATGGGCGTGAAGATAGATGCCGAAAAGAATAAAGTGCGTGGTGAAGAAGCTATCATCTCTTCAGATGATTCAAAGGTAAAGGTAGTAGTTATTCCTACGGATGAAGAGTTACTGATTGCATCAGACACAATGACTGTTGTGAGTAAATAATCTGTAAAACAGATAATATACAGACCGGGGCTATCCTAATTAGGAGTAGCCCCGTTTTTATTAAAATAATGATGTATCTTTGCAATATAGATAAAACAATAACTATGAGATACTCCGTTATCATACCCGTATACAATCGTCCCGATGAGGTCGATGAACTGTTGCAAAGTCTTACAGATCAAAGTTTCAAAGATTTTGAGGTGATAGTAGTAGAAGATGGGTCTACCATACCATGTCTGGAAGTGACTGAGAAATATAAGGCTGTCCTTGATTTGAAATATTACCAAAAAACGAATTCCGGTCCGGGGCAAACCCGTAACTATGGGGCAGAACGAAGTCAGGGTGAGTATCTGATAATATTAGATTCTGATTGTATTCTTCCTGAAGGGTATCTCGATGCAATAGAAACGGAATTGAAGACTGCTCCGGCAGACGCTTTCGGAGGTCCCGATCGTGCTCATGACTCCTTTACGAATATTCAGAAAGCGATTAACTATTCCATGACTTCTTTCTTTACTACCGGAGGCATTCGCGGCGGGAAAAAGAAGATGGACAAGTTCTATCCGCGCAGCTTTAATATGGGAGTGAGACGGGAGGTATACCAGGCTTTAGGTGGCTTTTCTAAAATGCGGTTTGGTGAGGATATTGATTTTAGTATCCGTATCTTTAAAGAAGGATACCGTTGCAGACTCTTTCCGGGTGCCTGGGTATATCATAAGCGGCGTACGGATTTGAGGAAATTCTTCAAGCAAGTACATAATTCGGGTATTGCCCGTATCAATCTTTATAAAAAATATCCGGAATCATTGAAACTGGTACATTTGCTTCCTGCTGTGTTTACGTTGGGAGTAGTAATACTGCTTATTGGTACTCCGTTTTGCCTATTTAGTCTGCTGCCTATTGTTCTTTATGCTTTATTGGTCTGTATGGATTCTACTGTTCAGAACCGTAGTTTCCGTATTGGCATTTATTCGGTTGCCGCCTCCTTTATACAGCTCATTGGCTATGGGAGCGGCTTTTGGAGAGCCTGGTGGCAGCGTTGTATCTTGAAACGTGGTGAGTTCGAAGCATTTCGGAAAAACTTCTATAAATGAAAGAGTCGCAAAAACTTACTATTTGTCAGTGGGCCAAAGAAGACCGTCCACGTGAAAAGATGATGGTGAAAGGAGCTGATGCACTGAGTGATGCTGAGTTATTGGCTATCCTTATCGGATCGGGAAATACAGAAGAGAGTGCTGTTGAACTGATGCGGCGGATACTTGTTTCCTGCCACAACGATTTGAATGAACTTGCTCGTTGGGAAGTGCGTGATTATTCTCGTTTTAAAGGATTTGGACCGGCCAAAAGTATTACTGTTATGGCTGCTCTGGAACTTGGCAAACGGCGCAGGTTACAGGAAATAAAAGAACGGGCCGTGATTCGTTGTTCTAAAGATATCTATGAGGTATTTCATCCGTTGATGTGCGATCTTGCGCTTGAGGAGTTCTGGGTATTGCTGATAAATCAGGGAAACAAAGTAATTAGTTCTGTCCGGATTAGTACAGGAGGTATCGCCGGAACGTTTGTGGATGTGCGGTCTATTCTTCGGGAAGCATTGTTGCAACGTGCTACCCAGATTGCCGTAGTTCATAACCACCCATCGGGCAATATTCATCCCAGCCAGGAAGACCAGGTGCTGACACAGCGAATATTCAATGCTGCCAAATCCATAGATATTAAATTGATAGACCATGTGATTGTTTGTGATGGCAAATACTATAGTTTCGCAGATGAGGGGCTGATATAAAAAGTAACAGAAATATATGGGATGGATAGATTTCTTTTTTATATCAGTCGCTATTCAAAGGTTGACTTGAAAAAGCTAAAGGTGTGTTCTTTTGCAAAAACATACTTTTCAAAATACATAAACGCTCTTAATTTTGTATGCCTGCTTTCGACTGCTAATGAGAATTTCATATTTAAATGATCTTTAAAATCAATAACCGCTAATCCATTTTTGTCTGCGATATCCGTTTTGTCTGGTCCAATAATTTTATCATCAGAATAATATACGCCATCTGCATCATACCTCATGGCAGTGAAATCCTCCATTTGGCGATTAAAATATATATATATTTTAGAACCTTCATCCGGATATGACTCTGACCATTTAGTATATTCCACTTTTATATTCATTTCATAATTCTCTTCTATAATCTCTTTTTCGTCATCCTTGCTACATGATAAAAAGAGAAAAAGTGAAATTAGAATATAACCTAATAGCTTTATTGTTGCATTCATAATCGTTTATTTTATAATGAAATTTCAAAAAAAGTATCTACATTCAATTCTTATATGAAAAAGTGTTCTATTTTAGTATCTTTCCTTACGATAAGGAGAGAAGATTTTTAATTTTTTATAGAAAAGTGAAAGATAAGCATGAATATGGGATTATGAGGGTGTGTATTCTATGTTTCTACGCAAAAACAAAGTTTTTCTTGCGTAGAAACATAGAATACACACCCTCAATAATTTAGATTAGTATTGTGGTAAAGGAAGGATTCCCAATTTATAATATCCAGAATTATATCTAGGATTTAATACGGGTCCGTAAGAGTCAGTGGTTTTCCTTACTCCATTTTGATCGTACTCGACAAGGGAATTAATAATTTCCATTTCGTCTTTTACTACAATGTCATCTCCAAAATTGATTATGACATCTCCTAGTTGATCGCTATTCAAATATGTTGTTACTACAGTAGAAACTTTTAGCGTTGTGGATGTAGAAACTTTAGCACCTACTTTGACTATATCTTTAAAGCCTGCATTAAATTCAAAATTTGTAGCAAATGTACTTGTTGTTTCTGATGTTTTCATAGATGTCTCTTGATTATCTTTTTCTTCAATAGATATTTTAATAGATGTAGAATAGTTTTCTATATTCCAATCGAAAATAGGTATTGGAGTAGGTAAATAATACTTTTTCATCTTATTAATTCCCACTACCTTTGCAGGTCTCCGTCCGTTTCGTTCTATGGCTAGATCAAACAAATGCAGTGGGTGGATAGATACTGCTTTAATAATTTCATTAGAACTCAGTTGTTTGTTGCTAATATAAGTTTTTACTAAAAACTCAAAGTTTCCTCCATACCAAAAACCGGCTTGTGTTCTATGGTAGTCTTCACTTCTTGATTTTGGCTTCGGCCTAGACGATCCTGATCCCGGTCTCAATGACTCTGTTTCAGAATAGTGAGGGTCTCCTTCCTGATCTGCTATTAGTCTAAACATATTATTGGGATCTCCTAATAATTCAAGAGAATAGATGCACTCAGAAATGTTTTTTTGGAATACGCCTTTTCCGTCTTTTTTTGAAATATTATAGTAAATGTAATCTCTTTGCCAAATATCATTTTGATCAGAAAACTTTTTAGCGTCATAAATTTTTTTGAAAAGATCGGGAATTGTTGTTGTAGATGTTCTGGTTTTAATTTGTGGTGATGTAACGTTATCAAATTCATCGAATTCAAACACAAAATTGATTCCATTCTCAGCATGTAGTACTGTTGACGAATTTGAATTTCGAGTCCCTTTTTGCAAAACAATTCTTTCTGATGGCTTTATTACTACAATAGGGAATACTGGAATTTCATCTTCCTCAAAAGTATTAACTATTCCTGCACTATTCACGTATGATATTGTATTATCCTCGTTTTTATATGCAACAAAAGGTATTTCCTGTTTAATATCCCATTTTTCTGCAGAAAAGGATTCTTCAGGAAGAGAAGGTACGAATATAGTCAAAGTTGGAATTTCTTGTATTAGAATAAGGAGGTTTTCTTTATTCATATATTTTAATAAAAGTTCTTCCAATGTTTTATTATTTCCTATTTTTTTATCTTTGACTAACATGTATAAAACATCGTAATCATAATCAAACTGCTTTAAAGCTTCCTTTTTTATAAGTTCTCTCACATCTTTACTTTCAGCAAAGACCTTAGCTAAAGCCAATGAAAATTCACTTCTTAGATTAACCTCTTTTTTGAGTTCATTATTATTGTCTTCGACTGATAACGAATAGTCTATTGTATCAAATCTGTCATTGTAACATGATACAATCATTAGTAGAATCAACAATGTTGATAATTTTTTTAAGTTGCTTTTCATGATGTTTTTTTTAAAGTTAAATTTTTATATTTAAGGCTGTGTGAAAAAATGCTATTATTTTTGTATTACAAAGGTTCCATATAATAACATGGATTCTAAATCAATCTCTATGTTATATTCTGCTGGAATCAAATTGCTTATGTTAATATATGTAGTTCCGGCGGTTGTCAATGTCTCCATAATTTTGCCAGTGTTTACATCTTTGATTCTTACAGTGTAGAACAACTCATCCGATAAAGAAGGATCTTGCTCTATACTTATAAGGGGGGTGTTTAAAAAGACTTGAAATGGTTGCTCAATAACAGAGCGATGATCTTTTCTGAGATGATGTTTTAACTCAATCCTTATTCCTTTGTTTAGGGTCTCTCCTAATACTATTCCTGAAATAGCCAGAGTAATGAAAAATAATAATAAAAATTTAGTTTTCATAAGTTTATATTTTACGGGGTTAATTTTTGGGTAAAGGACTAAATTTTGCCGGAAAAAGCATATTTTTTTTGGTAACAATTAGGTCATAATTGTCTTATCTGCGAATGTATTAAGGTAATAGAAAAGTAATATAGAAATTTTTAGAAGTCTAATATGCAGTCTGGCAGTTATTTATCGGCATCAAAGATAAATAAATATAGTTCTTTACTCATTTTGTTTTTTAATCGATTTTTTCGGGACTTTAAGGCATTTGTATTGGTTCCAGTGCAAATTATAATGATTGAATTGGGATATCCTAATAGGTATAAGATGCAATATAATAAATCTTCTCTAGTCAATTCAGGACATTGTGCTTTCAGATCTGACATTGTATCTGAGAAAATCTGATAAATGCAATCCCATAGAAGTTCACGTTCTCCTGAGGTGAAGACTTTTTCTTCAATTCTTCTTTTTTGTTTTAGTTCTTGTATGATTTTGCAATAGGGAGTCTTTTGAAATAATTGGATACTATAATAAAATTTCTCTTTTTGTAATTGTTTTAGAATATTTTGTTTGTTCTCTTTCTCTTGTATAGAGTTTGGTGAATGGTTCACATCCATGTTATTCAGTTCCTCCTGCATCTTCATTATCTCTCCTCTTTTTTTCATTAAAGATTTCTGTAAGCCGATATATTCTTGTTTCCGATACCTATCGATCATCAAGAAAATGAATAAAATTGAAATAATTATGAGAATAGAAAAGGAAATAGAGATTCTGGTTTGACGTTTCTGTTTTTCGGAAATTTCTTTTTTGTATCTTTCTATTGTATAGCTGTTTATTAACTTTGCAATTTCTTCTTTGTTCTTTCCTTCTCGAAGGGAATCATATAAGGTTGTGTATGTATCAATGTATTGTGTTGCTTCTTTATATTTTCCACATTTTTTTTCAAGTTCATATAATGAGAAATGTCTGGAAGCTCGTAGAAAAGGATCTTCTTTAGTACTGCTAAGCGATAGATAGTAACGAGCTGAATCATATTGCCCCAGTTGGATTAAGATATCGCCAAGTAAAATGTACTTGTTGGTTATTTCATTCTCATTATTTTCATTATTATTGTGAATAGATTTTAGAACTGTGTGATAGGCTTCTGAATATTTCTTCTGATTGTAATAAATATGTGCAAGGTTACTAATTCCAATAGATATCCAGGATGAGTCACCGAGTGCACGTGATTTTTCTATGATTTCATTGTAATAATAAGCTGCGCTATCCCATTGATGTTGATACATAAATACTTCTCCAATTCCTTGTAAAGAGAAAAGTATATTCTTTTCTTCATTGTGGTTGATGTTTGTTTTGTAAGAAATACGATACATCTCCATCGCTTTGTCATAGAAACCTTGGCTGCGATAACAATCTGCCAAGTTTTCATAAATCATAGTTTTCATTTCTGAATAACTGTTTGGAGAGGGAGATACATTCAATGCTTTTAAATAAGCGTCTATTGCTCCAACAATATCTCCCATATCATCGTAGACACATCCTAAATAATAATAGGCTTTCACTTTTTGTTCTTTATTATTTCTGTTTTTATAATAGTCTACCGCTATCTGGATTAAGGAGTCGTTGGTGTGTGGTATCCAATTTTTATGTTCAGCTTGTGTTAAAAGTAGAGCAAATCTGGCTCTGCTCTCTACTTCCATTTTTTGAGGTCTCTTGATTGAACTAAGTAGAGATAATGCACTGTCTGGACGTGTGTGTATGATCGAGTCTGCTTGTGACAATAGAGTAAGGTATTTATTATCTTGCTGGCAGGCCACTAACAAAAACAAGAGAAGTAGTCCTTCAATAAGCGAGTATTTAGACGGTTTGTACTTCATAATTAACAAAAGTACATAAAAAGAGGGACACTATAAACCTTTCTATATAGAAAAGCATTATTTTTGTGTAAGTAATCAATAAAACTCTCAACTATGACAAAGTTTGAAATAGAAGAAAAAATAGTAGACATGCTCAAGACTGTATTTGATCCGGAAATTCCGGTCAATATATATGATTTGGGACTTATTTATAAAATAGACGTATCTGAAACTGGTGAAGTGGTTATTGACATGACACTGACTGCACCTAACTGTCCGGCAGCCGATTTTATTATGGAAGATGTCCGGCAGCGGGTAGAATCGATAGAAGGAGTAACCTCAACTACCATCAATCTGGTTTTTGAACCGGAATGGGATAAGGATATGATGAGTGAAGAAGCAAAACTGGAATTGGGATTTCTTTAGTATAAAAACACTGAATATAAATACATCTACTTTATGAAAAACGTTTATTTCCTTTCTGATGCTCATTTGGGCTCTCGTGCTATCGAGCACGGTCGTACACAGGAGCGACGGTTAGTGAATTTCCTGGATAGTATCAAGCATAAGGCTGCTGCTATCTATTTGTTGGGAGATATGTTTGACTTCTGGTATGAGTTTAAACTGGTTGTTCCCAAAGGATATACTCGTTTTTTGGGAAAGCTCTCGGAATTGACAGATATGGGAGTGGAAGTGCATTTCTTTACTGGTAATCACGATATCTGGTGTGGAGATTATCTGACTAAGGAGTGTGGGGCTATTATTCACCGAAAACCACTGACCACTGAAATCTATGGAAAGGAGTTTTATCTTGCTCATGGAGATGGCTTGGGAGATCCGGATAAAAAGTTTAAGTTCTTGCGTGCCATGTTTCATAATGAGACATTACAGTTTCTTTTCTCGATGATTCATCCGAGGTGGAGTATCGACTTGGGGTTAACCTGGGCAAAGCATAGCCGGATGAAGCGTGAGGATGGGAAAGAACCTGATTATATGGGTGAAGATAAGGAACATCTGGTACTTTATACAAAAGAATATCTCAAAAGTCACCCCAATATTAATTATTTTATTTATGGACACCGGCATATAGAACTTGACCTGATGCTTAGTGCTACCGCTCGTATACTGATTTTAGGGGATTGGATTAATTACTTCTCGTATGCTGTATTTGATGGTGAGAATCTGTTTCTGGAAAATTATATTGAGGGGGAAACACAATTATAATGCTTCGTTTATTTTTCTTTTAGTTACGTTTTTATAGATAAAAGGATATAGCATTCAATTTATAAAAAGCTTTGTTTTCTTATGAATTAAACAAAAATAGGGCTTAAAAGTTTGATTTTATAATTTAAAATGGTGTATTTGCTTTAAATAAGGGAGGTTCTGTTCAAATAAATCGGAGATGATTTATTTGTCATTTATAGATTCTGCGATAGAATAATATATTGTTTAACTTAAAAACGGAGAACTATGAACGAGCAAGATTTTAATAGTGCGTTGACTAAGATTGGGCGCATATTGAGGGAAACCCGTGAGATTAACACCCGAGAGTTGTTTAGTAAGCTGTCTTCCGCTCACATGAGAATTGATCGGGAAAGTTTCGCGTTTATTTTAGGATGGCTGGCAAGAGATAAAAAAATAAGCGTTGAACTTAGAGGAGACAATATGGTCATATCTGAACAAAGTAGTAGATATGAATTTTCTTTTGGATAATATAATGTGTTATACCTTATCAGTGTATAAAAAACAAAAGTCCTCTAACTTTGAACAGAGGACTTTTGTTTTTATTAATACCTTCCGGCTTTTGCTATTCGTTTTGGAATTTCAATATTATCTATTTTTCCTCCGAAAAGTTGTGAACCAGCTCCAATGGCGAATACCGGAACATAACCGGCTGAGTGGCTGCCGCTGGCCCAGTTGATCATTGCGATTTCATCCATCACTTCTTTGGCGCGTGCAGCCATTGGTTCGCTCTTCGAATATAAACTTTCTTCGAATACCACCTTGCTCTTTACGAATGACTTTTCGTATTCGTCACGCAATTTCTTTTCTTGTTCCCAGGAAATAGGTATTTCTTTCCAGAATCCCATGTTTTCTGCCAGGAACGATTTCATATCTTCCCAGGATACTTTGTTGTTTTTAGCTTTTCTTAGTTCGCTGATTTGTGTAGAAAGCATGTCTGCTGAGTTTTTCTGATATTGAAGCGCTTGCAGGTTCAGTGCATATTTACCGGTACCAAGGGCTATACCACCTGTTTCATGATCCGCTGTCACTACGATCAGTGTTTCTTTGGGATGTTTTTTGTAGAACTCGTAAGCTACTTTGATTGCTTCGTCCATATCAATCACTTCATTGAATGTGGTAGCAGCATCGTTGGCGTGGCAACTCCAGTCTATTTTTCCACCTTCGACCATCAGGAAAAAACCTTTGTTTTTCTCTTTCGTAAGAAACTCAATTGCGCTTTCTGTAATTTGTGCTAAAGTCAGCTCTCCTTCTTTACGATCGATGGCATAGGGGAGAGATGAAACATCAGCACCTTCCTCCTGGATTAAGATCATTTTTTTTGCTTGAGGAACTTTCGCCTTAAAGTCATTGTAGCCACGTGCCAGTGTGTAACCTGCTTCTTCAAACATTGGGAAAATGCTGGGTGCTTCTTTCTTATCAGCTGTTGTAGTTGGTTTTAGGAACCCCGATCCTGCATAAAAATCAAAATCAGCTTTGGGCAGATCTGTTGCAATTTCATAGTACATACTGCGGCTGGGTTGATGCGCATAGAAAGCAGCCGGAGTAGCATGGTCTATACTTACACTGGTAGCAATTCCGACTCTTTTACCGGCCTTTTTGGCTTTTTCAGCTACGGTTTGCAGGGGATTCTTTTGATCATCCATTCCGATAGCACCGTTGTAGGTCTTAGAACCTGTAGCTAAGGCTGTACCGGCAGCCGATGAGTCGGTTACGGAATTTGTTGCGGAAAAAGTACTGGCCATAGTACCTACCGGGAATTGTGTAAAAAGTAATGGCTCTACACCGATGCGTCCGTTTTGTAATTCTGCACGATACATTTCTGTACCATTCACCTGATTTACCCCCATTCCATCTCCTATGAAATAGAACACATACTTTGCTTGCCCGTGTGCAACGACGGATATCAGGACAAAGCATAATACATACATTAATCGCTTCATTTTGTTATAAATTAAAAAGGTTTTTATTTGATAGGCAAATATAATGATTAAGCGGGGCATAAACACAACAAACGGTAAACTAATTGCGGTTATCTTGCAATTGGTTTACCGTTTGTGGTATAAATGAAATATTTTTGTTATGCTTTCACACGTCCTACGTAAGAACCGTCACGTGTGTCAATTTCAATTGTTTCACCTTCGTTGATAAACAATGGAACACGTACTGTAGCACCGGATTCTACTGTAGCAGGTTTCAGGGTGTTGGTAGCTGTATCACCTTTCATACCCGGTTCTGTATAAGTAACTTTCATCTGAACTTTAATGGGCATGTCAGCGTAAAGTACGGTTTCTGTAGAAGCATCGGAAACAACATCTAACACAGCTCCTTCAAGCAGAAAATCAACACCATTGATCAAATCGTGAGCAATAGGATGCTGGTCAAAAGTTTCCTGATTCATGAAGATGTAATCTTCTCCTTCTTTATATAAGAATTGGTAAGGACGACGTTCTACACGCACATCTTCCAACTTTTCACCGATGTTGAAACGGCGTTCGAGAACATAACCGCTTACTACATCTTTCAGCTTGGTACGCATAAAAGTGTTACCTTTTCCGGGTTTTACGTGAAGAAATTCAATGCAGAAATAGAGTTTTCCGTCCATACGGATACAGGTTCCGTTCTTGATGTCTTGAGCATTAATCATACTTGATATCCTTTATTATTATAATGTTATTGAGTTATCGACTGATATTTCCGAGTGCAAAAGTAATCTAAATCGGCAAAAAACACAAAATCTTTTGACTAAAAATGAGTTATCTCTTGGTTTATTTAAAAAAAGTGCCTATTTTTGCAGCCCGATTACGTAGAATAATAACAATAAAAACAAGATATAATAATGAAAAGAACATTTCAACCCTCTAACAGAAAGAGAAAAAACAAACACGGTTTCCGTGAGAGAATGGCATCAGCTAACGGTCGTAGAGTATTGGCTGCCCGTCGTGCAAAAGGTCGTAAGAAACTGACTGTTTCTGACGAATACAACGGAGTAAAAGCATAAGGCTCTTTAGTCACATAGTTGTACAAAAAGAAATTGGAGAAGTAAAGGCATTGTCTTTACTTCTTTTTTTTGTCCCCTAATGGGAACTCACTTTCTTCTACGGGGTAGTCTCCTTTGTTCGGTGGGATAGAATGTACGACATGTGCATCTCGTACATTACCAGATGTGCATGTGGAGCAGCACGAGATGTGCATGTCGTGCAGTACGAGATGTGCATCTCATACATCGTTCCGTTATGGCTTTCTATGTATCTGTGTATGTCAAGCTATACGAAAGAATCTATGTAGTAATGAGTTGCAAATGTTATTATGTGGCTTAATTACGTTCTATTGGCGTCAGAAAACTAAAAACTCTGTAAAACTCTATGCTACTATGTACTTAAAATTGTATCTTTGACCCGGATTAACGGCTAAGATTTATGACGATAAAGGAATTTTTTTCATTCAAGACCAATAAGTACTTTTGGTTAAACCTGATAGCTATGATGGCAGTAGTCATTCTGCTGTTATTTGGAGTGTTGAAATGGCTGGATGTTTATACTCGTCACGGTGAAGCTGTCGTGGTGCCGGATGTCAAGGGTATGACAGTGGGAGAGGCAGAAATGCTTTTGCGTAATCATGGTTTGGTATGCGTCGTCTCGGATTCTAACTATGTGAAAAATAAACCTGCCGGGAGTATCCTGGAATTAAATCCATCTGCCGGTCAGAAGGTGAAAGAAGGAAGAACGATCTATTTGACTATAAATACATTGGATGTTCCTTTGCGTCTTGTTCCGGATGTTGCCGATAATAGTTCTGTGCGTCAGGCACAGGCTAAGATACTGGCAGCCGGATTTAAACTTTCTGAGAATGAACTGATCTCAGGAGAAAAAGATTGGGTATATGGTGTGAAGTATAAAGGGCGCCAATTGAACATGGGCGATAAAGTTCCGGTGGGAGCTACACTGACACTATTGGTGGGCGATGGAGAGACGCAGGTTCAGGATAGTGATTCTCTTGAGATTGTAGAGGATGCGGCAGGAACTACGGATGTGTCGACAGATGACTCCTGGTTTTAAGTAAATTTACCTACTTGTTTATAGATAAGAGAGCGAACTGTATGATAGAGGAATTGCCGGACGATATCGAAACTGATATTGATGATATAGAACCTGTTGGCGAGGAAGCCAATGCCCAGCTTTACGAACACTTTAGGGTGGTAGTAGACAAGGGACAGGCTTTGATGAGAGTCGATAAGTATCTGTTTGAACGTATTGTTAATGCTTCACGAAACCGTATTCAGAATGCTGCTGCTGACGGGTTTGTGATGGTCAACGGAAAACCGGTAAAGAGCAGCTATAAGGTGAAGCCACTTGACGTGATAACGGTCATGATGGATCGTCCGCGTTATGAGAATGAGATAATTCCCGAAGATATTCCTCTTAATATCGTTTACGAAGATAAATACCTGATGGTAGTAAATAAGCCTCCTGGGCTGGTGGTGCATCCGGGGCATGGAAACTATCATGGAACATTGGTGAATGCTTTGGCATGGCATATGAAAGATAATCCGGACTATGATGCCAATGACCCGCATGTAGGTCTTGTGCACCGTATAGATAAAGATACTTCCGGATTACTGGTTATAGCTAAAACACCGGATGCAAAGACCAATTTGGGAATACAATTCTTTAATAAAACAACCAAACGTAAATATCGTGCACTGGTATGGGGCATTGTAGAACAAGACGAGGGTACTATTATCGGTAACCTTGCCCGTAACCCGAAAGATAGAATGCAGATGGCTGTAATGTCCGATCCAACAGTTGGCAAGCATGCTGTAACTCATTACAGGGTACTTGAACGTTTGGGGTATGTCACTCTGGTGGAGTGTGTACTTGAAACCGGGCGGACCCATCAGATCAGAGTTCATATGAAGCATATCGGTCATGTCCTGTTTAATGACGAACGTTATGGGGGGCATGAGATTCTGAAGGGGACTCATTTTAGTAAATACAAACAATTTGTAAACAACTGCTTTGACACTTGTCCGCGGCAGGCTTTGCATGCCATGACACTGGGGTTTGTTCATCCTGTCACAGGGGAGGAGATGAACTTTACTTCAGAGTTGCCTGACGACATGGCCCAACTGATAGAGAAGTGGAGAGGCTATATAAGTAATAGAGAATTAGAATGAAACGCACAATTGCTATCATAGCAGGAGGGGATACCTCCGAATTTTATGTATCTCTGCGTAGTGCACAGGGAATATATTCCTTTATAGATAAGGAGAAGTACAATTTGTATATCGTTGAGATGGAAGGACTCCGTTGGGAAGTACAATTGCCCGACGGAAAGAAAGCACCCGTAGATCGCAATGATTTTAGTTTTGTAAACGGTACGGATAAGGTGAAGTTTGACTTTGCTTACATCACCATTCACGGTACTCCGGGTGAAGATGGCCGTTTGCAGGGATATTTCGATATGTTGCGTATCCCATACTCTTGTTGTGGAGTATTGGCAGCAGCTATCACTTATGATAAATTTACTTGTAACCAATACCTCAAGGCTTTTGGGGTTCGTATCTCCGAATCTCTGTTGCTTCGTCAGGGGCAGTCTATCTCGGATGAAGATGTTGTTGAGAAGATCGGATTACCTTGTTTTATCAAGCCCAGTCTGGGTGGCTCCAGTTTTGGAGTAACAAAGGTCAAAACACGTGAGCAGATACAGCCCGCTATTACTAAAGCATTCAATGAAGCGCAGGAAGTACTTATTGAAGCTTTTATGGATGGCACGGAGATTACTTGCGGTTGTTATAAAACAAAAGAGAAATCGGTGGTGTTTCCTATAACGGAAGTAGTTACCAACAATGAGTTCTTTGACTATGATGCTAAGTACAACGGTCAGGTAGATGAAATTACTCCTGCCCGTATTTCTGATGATCTCACGCGTCGCGTACAAACCCTGACTTCGGCTATCTACGATATTTTGGGTTGTTCCGGAATTATTCGTGTAGATTATATCATAACAGCCGGTGATAAAATAAATTTGCTGGAGGTTAATACAACTCCGGGGATGACAGCTACCAGTTTTATTCCTCAGCAAGTACGTGCTGCCGGACTGGATATAAAAGAAGTGATGACTGATATAATAGAGAATAAGTTTTCTCATAAATTATAGCTGCTTATGAATACAACAGAGTTTGATGAAATACGTCCTTACAATGACGATGAACTTCCTCAAATATTTGAGGAACTAATAGCTGATCCGGCATTTCAAAAAGCTGCTTGTAGTGCCATTCCGAATGTGCCTTTTGAAATACTGGCACAGAAGATGCGTGCTTGTAAAACGAAATTGGATTTTCAGAAGACCTTCTGCTATGGTATTTTATGGAAGATAGCAAAAGACTTTACTGATGGTTTGAGTTTGGATCATACAGCATTGCCGGGTAAAAAGAAGGCTTATACTTATATATCCAATCACCGGGATATTATTCTTGATTCGGGTTTTCTTTCTATCTTGCTGGTAGATCAAGGTATGGATACCGTAGAGATCGCTATTGGAGATAATTTGCTGATTTATCCGTGGATTAAGAAATTGGTTCGTGTTAATAAGTCGTTTATAGTACAACGTGCATTGACTATGCGACAAATGTTAGAATCATCTGCCCGTATGTCACGCTATATGCACTATACGATTATGGAGAAGAATCAGTCCATCTGGATTGCCCAGCGTGAAGGACGTGCCAAAGATTCTAATGACCGTACGCAGGATAGTGTCTTGAAAATGCTGGCTATGGGAGGAGAGGGAGATACGATTGACCGGTTGATGGAAATAAATATCGCTCCGATTGCCATTTCGTATGAGTATGATCCTTGTGATTTTCTGAAGGCTCAGGAATTTCAGTTGAAGAGAGATATTGAGGGATATAAGAAAACAACGCAGGATGATTTGAGAAATATGCAGACCGGATTGTTTGGTTATAAAGGGAAAGTACATTTTCAGGCAGCTGCTTGTATTAATGATGTTTTAGAGCAGCTTGATCGTAGTTTACCAAAGCCGGAATTGTTTTCGCATATCTCTTCTGTGATAGATAAACGTATTCATAGTAATTATCGTATCTATCCGGGAAACTATGTGGCACACGATTTATTATCGGGTACTTGTGAATTTGTCAGTCATTATACGCAGGAAGAGAAACTACATTTTGAAAAATATATTGAGCAACAGTTGAGTAAGATTGATATTCCCAATAAGGATGTTCCATTTCTGCGTGAGAAGTTATTGTTGATGTATGCCAATCCGTTGACTAACTACTTGTCTGCTCTTTAATGAAAATAATATTTGTTTTTTAATCGTATAACAATGTCAAAGATGAGTCAACTATTTGCAGGTTTTTTCCTTTTGATTTCTACTTTATTCTCTTGTCAGCAGCCGAAAGCAGATTTCAAATCACTATCGGTCGCAGATTTTGATTCTTTTATTAAAGCGGATGATGTACAGCGTTTGGATGTTCGTACGTTGGCCGAGTATTCGGAAGGCCATATCCCGGGAGCGGTAAATATCAATGTTCTGGATGATTCATTTGCTGCTATGGCTGATTCTACGCTTCAGAAAGAGAGACCGGTGGCTCTTTATTGCCGTAGTGGGAAAAGGAGTAAGAAAGCAGCAGAAATTTTAAGTAAGCGCGGCTATAAAGTCTATGAGCTTGATAAAGGATTTAATGCCTGGCAGCAGGAAGCAAAAGAAATAGAACATTAACTCTTTTATTCTATCAATAAAGGCGGCTATGTAATTGAAAAATGATATAGTTATTGTCTTTCTATAGCGGTTCGGATGACCTATCTTTATTAGATAAGTCATCCGAACCGTTTTTTCTACATAAAAAGTTTATTATTCCACATTCACTGGGTTAATTCTCCGTAATCTTGCAGTCGTCAAACTGACGCTTTCTCTAATAATAATTGTGAAATATGAGACTATGAAAATCAAGACTCTACTTTTGTTTGTGTTTACCTTATTGGTATCGATTGCTTCTTCGGCTGCCGTTTCTATTAAAGAGATCGGTGGATGGTTTGAATCAGGTTATGTAACCTGGAATTTAGTAGACGGTGCTTCTACTTATCATGTTTATTATAAATCTGTAAATGGTTCTTATGTAAAACTTGATACCGAACTGGTTCGTGATTATGGCACTTATGGCCGTGCAGATGTATTAGGCGTTGTCCCGGGAAGTTATATATTTAAGGTTGTACCCGTTGATGAGGATGGTACCGAAATGGATATGGCGGCAGAATCTACTTCATTTGCAGTGAAAGCTCATGACCGTGCAGGTTTTGCCCACTTCAATTATTCAGGGGTAGGGGCATATAAGGATGATGGTACGCTGAAAGAAAATGCAAAGGTTCTTTATGTGACATCTAAAACTGCCAAAACAGTGACTTGCGATGTTGTTACAGATAGCAAGGGAAAGGTTGAAACATTCACCGGACTTCAGGCAATTATTGATGCGCGTCAGAAAGGATATGATACTACTCCTTTGGTTGTTCGTATTGTAGGAACAATCGAAGCTGCTGATATGGATTACTTTTCCAGTAGTGCAGAAGGGTTGCAAATTAAAGGGAAGAATGCCGATAGTGAAATGAATATTACACTTGAAGGTGTAGGAGATGATGCTACAATACGTGGGTTTGGCATTTTGCTGAGAAACTGTAAGAGTGTTGAAATTAGGAATCTGGCTATCATGCTTTGCATGGATGACTGTTTGTCTTTGGATACAGACAATAGTAATTGTTGGATACATAATATTGACTTTTTCTATGGAAAGACAGGGAGTGCTGCTGACCAGGCAAAAGGTGATGGTTCTCTGGACTGTAAGACCAATTCAAAATATATGACTTTCTCCTATAATCATTTCTGGGATTCAGGAAAAATGTCTCTTTGTGGAATGAAGTCTGAAAGCGGAGAGAATTTTATAAGTTATCATCATAATTGGTTTGACCATTCCGATTCACGGCATCCTCGTGTACGTACAATGACCGTACATGTGTATAACAATTATTTTGATGGAATTGCGAAATATGGAGTGGGAGCTACTACAGGTTCGAATGTATTTGTAGAAAGCAATTATTATCGTAATGCTAATAAGCCGATGCTCATTTCTTTGCAGGGAACAGATATTGTTAATGGAGTAAAGAATGGAACTTTCTCCGGAGAAAGTGGTGGAATGATCAAGGCTTTCGGAAATGTTTATGCTGAGAAATCTTCTAATTTCAAACTTGTTACTCACAAGCAATCTGCAACAAGTTTTGACTGCTACGAAGCAGAAACTCGTGATGAAGTTGTCCCTGCTTCTTATGTAACTTTGTCCGGTGGTACTTCTTATAATAACTTTGATACGGATAAGAGTAAGATGTATACCTATACAGCCGATGCAGCAACCGATGTGCCTGGTATTGTTACCGGACAGTATGGTGCAGGGCGTATGCAACACGGTGATTTTGAATGGACTTTTAATAATGCCGTAGACGATACTTCTTCTGACGTGAATACTGCATTGAAAGCAGCGATAACGAATTATACCACCAGTTTAGTAGGAATTTTTGGTGATACCTCTGGTGGTGGTACTACTCCGGTTCCTCCTACACCTCCTGTGGATGGTGATTATACATGTTATTTTACTGCTGATAAAAAGCCTTCAAACTCATTCTATTCAGTAACCGGTAGTTACTCTAAAGACAAGGGTACAGCAACTGTAAATGGCACGGTTTATACCTGGTGTTTGAAATTGGAGAGTGCTACTTCTGTGAAGTTTACGATAGAAGAAGAAATGATTTTGACCCTGGTATTTGCAGAGGGAAGTACACCGAATATTAAAATAGATGGAACTAAAGTAGTAAGTGCTTCTGGTAATATCATTACATCTGTACTTAATGCAGGTTCCCATGAACTAACTAAAGCGGATTCAAATAACCTTTTCTATATCAACCTGACTTCTTCAAATCCAACCGGTATTAATGAAGCTTTGAATGATGCTGCCGATGAAGATGGCGTTATTTATGATCTTTCCGGACGGGTGGTTAAAAATCCACAGAGAGGCATTTATATTAGAAATGGTAAGAAGATTGTTTTTCCATAACATTAGTTTGGTGTAAAATAAAACTTGGGATGTGTGATATTAATATATGTTCCTGAGTATATTAGTCGATTTCATTACTGAATAGACAATGAGCAAAACTCACCACCGAGTAACACAGAGTTTAAATCTTTATTGAAACGCAGACTTCTAAGACCTGCACAAATATTTGCGCAGGTCTTAGAAGTCTGCGTTAATCCGCGTTTCATCAGATAAATAGTACTCTGTGAAACTTCGTGTTACTCTGTGGTGAAATACACTCAAAACTATACAAGAAAGAATTTGAGTCCGTCAGTGGTTTTTCTTATTCTAAAACTACAATAGTTGTTTCACTACCTCTTCTCATTGCGAAATTTTTGTGGTGTCATCCCTACGTGTCTCTTAAAAAACTTATTGAAGAATGCTGCATTATTGAATCCGAGATTCAGCGCGATATCTTTAACGGGAGTATGAGTGGTACGTAATAGGGTACGGGCATCTAAAATCAGAATACTGTTAATAACTTCCATCGCAGTTTGCCCATTTGATTTTTTTTTCACGATATGACAAAGTGTTGTTGATTTAATACCCATTTTTGTTGCGTAGAACTGTACCTGGTGTTGCTGTGTATGATATTCCTGTACAAGCCGGATAAACTTCCGATAGATGGCGGAATGCCTGTTGACAGGTGCTACTTGTAACAATGCTTTTCGTTGACTGAGTTCTGTGAATCCCTGTAAGAGTGCTTCAAGTATTGATTTGAGTGTGGCACGACTCAGCAAAAATGGTACGTCTTTACAAATTCGTGTCAGTAGTGAGAAAGTATCTGTATAGATATTGAATATTTTTTCGGGTAAGGGAAGTAAGGGATGTTCATTGATGATGTAGAACGTGTCAATAATTGATTTATCTAAATTGGTTTCGTGAACGAATGGTAGCGAAAATAGAATGACATGCATCTGTATATCGTCCGATGTTTTTAATATTTGAATAAAACTTTCCGAAGGAATAGCTATCATTGTGCCTGCTCCGATATTATAGTGTACCAGATTGATCATTGCTTTGAGGCGTCCCTGAACGCAAAGGGCGAAAATAACGACTTTAGTCTTTTTGAGTTCAGCGCAATATGCCCGTAACGTTTCACTGCCAATATGGTCATTGGCGATAAAATCGGTAGATATATGTAGTTCTGGAGTAAGCATGTTTTTGTTTGCTAAACGCTGAAATCTCTATTTTGGTTGCAAAAGTCATGATATTGACCTCTATTTAAGTTAATAACTTGTTAATTCTGTTTGGTGTGTGTTTACTATCTGTTAAAAGTGGTCAATCTGTACAGAATGGAATATAATATAAGAATAATGGAATATCGTTTCCATCTTGATTTGTTGTTAGGGTACGGGATTAACACGACCTTTGTATTCAGACACAACTCAGGTTATTGTATGAATAAATATCGGTTTAAGGTACGTTACTTGCCTGCCTTTTTACCTTTTCTGGTAGGGGAGAATAGTGCTCTGTTCATAATTGTTACAGCATTATTTATTGTTATTGTTCTTTTGTGTATAGCATTATGGCGTTTATATGTATGTCAACGGGTGATTAAAGAGATACGGGTAGGCGATGCCATCAGTAGGCAGTTGTTTGATGTATGGCCGCTAAGCATCCTTATTCTCAGTCCGGAAGGGAGGATAGAACGGATGAATAATCTATTGTTGGAAGAACTGCAACTGGATATGGGCCGGATAGCGGGCAAACCGATAACCGATATCATCGAGTTGGTCCAGGACAAAGTGAATCTATTACCTCATTTCCTGGAAAAAATAGTACAAGGACAACATACTATTTCATTCTCTACAAATAGCTTTATTCGTGAGCCTCATGCAAATATTAGTTTTTTGATACAAGGGGGAATTGTAGGGGTTTATGATAAAGGCCGCTTGGTGAAAATTGTTTTTTATTTGCGCAATGTTCTCGAAGAACGAACCCAACGGCATGTATTGAATATTGCCTTGAGTAAAACACAGATTTTTTCCTGGTCATTTGATATGGAACGAAATCTGATGGTGATTGATCCTCGCTATTTTGATTATCTGGGTATTCCTACAAAAGACTATACGCTAACTATGGAGCAGTATGCTGATCTGGTACATCCTGATGACCGGAAAGAACTTTTTGAAGCTCTTGGGGGACAACTGACTGGAAATTTGTATGAAGCCCCTGTACCTTTCCGACTACATCGGGGTGATGGGAGCTGGGAGTGGTTTGAAGGGCAATCAACGTATGTAGGGCAACTTTCGGATCTTCCATTCCGCATTGTGGGTATTTGTATGAGTACGCAACGTCATAAAGATATTGAAGATACGCTGAATGATGCTCTTCGTAAGGCACAACGTAGCGATCAGTTGAAAAGTGCTTTTTTAGCTAATATGAGTCACGAGATTCGCACTCCGCTCAATGCTATTGTAGGGTTTTCGACTTTGCTTGTCAGTGAGCAGGCTGAGATGACCCCGGAAGAAGTAGAGGAGTATGCAGCACTTATCGATAAAAACGGGCGGTTGCTGATGCTTCTGATTTCAGATATTTTGGATTTGTCAAAAATAGAATCGAACACAATGGAGTTTAATATTTATACTTTCTCATTAAATGCAATGTTCGCTGATATAGCCCGCATGCAACAGATGAATATGAAATCTGGTGTAGAACTAATAGTGGACTTACCCGAAGAGGATACGGAGATAACAGCTGACTCGGCACGCTTGGGACAAGTAGTGAATAATCTGATAAATAATGCAGTGAAGTTTACTCCTGTGGGGAGTATCCGGATCGGATATCGACGGACAGGAGAAGATATGGTAGAGTTGTTTGTTGAAGATACCGGAAATGGAATGTCTGAAGAGGTACTCGAGCATATCTTCGAGCGTTTTTATAAAGGAGACTCTTTTGTACAAGGCACAGGGTTAGGTCTTGCTATTTGCAAAACTATCGTAGAGCATTTTTATGGCGAAATTTGCGTTAGGTCGAAGCCCGGAGAAGGGGCGAGATTTGATGTCAGGTTGCCGATAGGAGGGAGATAGGAGTAGTTTATAAAAATAGAGGAAGGCTCGTATTACAGTGTCTTATAACTCCGTTTGTTCCTTCCTCGTTTAAGTGTTTTGCACCAAAAGCGTTGTTTTTAGGTCTGGAATTATTCCAATCCTTCAAGTAATCTTTTCAACACTACCGTTGCTGAGATTTCACGGTTGGCTGCTTCCGGAATAACGATAGACTGAGGGCTTTCAATTACATCATCTGTTACAATCATATTTCGGCGTACAGGCAGGCAGTGCATAAAATATGCATTGTTTGTAACTGCCATTTGGCGGTCACTAACTGTCCAGTTACGGTCGGTACTTAATATTTGACCATAATTATCACCTGTATAACCAGCCCAGTTCTTGGCATAGATGAAATCTGCTCCTTCGAAAGCTTTCATTTGGTCATATTCTACTTTGGCATGCCCTACAAACTTAGGATCAAGTTCATAACCTTCGGGGTGAGTGATTACGAAATCATAATCAGTTGCGTTCATCCATTCTGCAAATGAGTTGGGTACAGCCTGTGGCAATGGGCGTGGATGCGGAGCCCATGTCATAACTACTTTCGGGCGAGGCTTTTTCTTATATTCTTCAATTGTGATCAGATCGGCAAAACTTTGCAGCGGATGGCGTGTAGCTGCCTCCATTGAGAATACAGGACGTCCCGAATATTTGATAAACTGGTTGATAATCACTTCTTCATAGTCGTAATCGCGATTCTCGAAGCGGGCAAACGACCGTACTCCTATAATGTCGCAGTAGCAGCCCATAACCGGGATTGCTTCTAAAATATGCTCCGGTTTATCACCATCCATAATGACACCACGTTCTGTTTCCAGTTTCCAGGCTCCCTGGTTGATATCGAGAACCATTACATTCATGCCCAGATTCAGTGCCGCCTTTTGTGTACTAAGACGGGTTCGCAGACTGGAATTGAAGAAAATCATCATTAATGTTTTGTTTCTTCCCAGTTCTACATATTTGAAGCGGTCTTTTTTTATTTCAAATGCTTCGGCAAGGGCTGATTTTAAATCACCTATGTCTTGCACGCAAGTAAATTTCTTCATACCTGTCTGTTTTTAATTATTAGTTATTAATCTTTAGTTTTCTCTTGTCTGTCCATCTCCCTCGATAATCCATTTATAGGAGGTGATCTCTTCAAGTGCCATAGGACCACGTGCATGTAGTTTCTGTGTACTGATACCTATTTCTGCTCCCAGTCCGAATTGTGCGCCATCTGTGAAAGCTGTGGATACATTGGCATATACACAAGCTGCGTCTACCATTTTGCAAAATAAGGTTGCACGTTCTTTATCTTCTGTAACAATACTTTCGCTATGTCTGGAGCTGTACTCTACGATATGTCCCAAAGCATCTTCAAAGCTTTTCACGGTCTTTATAGCCATTTTATAATCCAGGAATTCCGTACCAAAACTCTCTGTTGTAGCTTGCTTTAACAGATGTTCCGGGTAATGCCCTTCCAAAGCATGATAAGCTTGAGGATCGGCATAAATAGTAACATTACTATTCTGTAATTTCTTGCAGATAGCTGGTAAGTCATTCAAACGTTTTTCATGAATAATAACACAGTCGAGTGCATTGCACACACTTACGCGGCGTGTTTTTGCATTATTGATGATAGCTGCACCTTTGGTTGTATCACCGTATTCGTCAAAATAGGTGTGGCAGATTCCAGCTCCTGTCTCGATGACGGGGATTGTTGCATTTTCGCGTACAAAGTTTATCAGATTACTACTTCCGCGTGGGATAATGAGATCTACATAACCTGTTGCATGAAGTAGCTCGGTGGTTGCTTCCCTGTCAGCAGGAAGAAGCTCTACTATATGTGTATCTACGTTGAATTGTTTTAATACTTTGTGGATAACGCTTATGATTGCCTGATTGGAACTGTCTGCATCGCTGCCTCCTTTTAAAATACAGGCATTGCCACTTTTAAGACAGAGAGAAAATACGTCGAAACTCACGTTGGGGCGTGCTTCATAAATGATACCGATAACACCGAAAGGAACACTGACCTTGGTGAGTTTCATTCCGTTTGGGCGGACTGTCTCTTTCAATATCCGTCCTAAAGGTGAGGGAAGGGTAGCTACATTACGAATATCTGCGGCAATTCCTTCCAGGCGTTCTGCTGTGAGTTTCAGACGATCATATTTGGGATTTGCTTTATCCATTCGTGCAAGATCTTTTGCATTTTCATTTAGAATGGAAGGAGTTTCCGCAATGGCTGCGTCAGCTACTGCATTCAATATCTGATTAATTGTCTCATCGCTCAGTAGTGCCAACTTTCGGCTGGCTGCTTGTACGGCAATAAATGTTTCGTTTAACTTCATATTCTTAAAAGTCATATTATTCTATATACAAATAATCATAATGTACCACTGCTTTCTTACCATGTTTGCCCATCGCCTCTCGTGCTTGTGCTGAGTCACAATTTGCTTTACCTACTCCCACTGGTACTCCTTCGAAGTTGAAAATACGTACAATATCGTCTTTCTCAAATTCACCTTCGATTTTTATTATACCAATGGGAAGAATACTTACAGCTTTATCCGAAGCCAATACTTCTGTGGCTTGTTCATTAATATGTATCTCTCCTTTGGCGAATCCTTCACTGTGGGCGATCCATTTTTTTACGCTTGAAACAGGCTCTTTCGACGGAGTGAAGCGTGTACAGAGGGTTTCCTTAGGGTGTTGTAATAAATCTACAAGAATATTATCCCGTTTTCCATTGGCTATGATTACGGTAATCCCTTCATCTGCTACTTTACGGGCAATATTGGTTTTGGTTAACATTCCACCTCTTCCAAAACTCGATTTGCTGGCTTGTATATAGCTGGACAAATCTTTTCCATGGCCTATTTCGCGGATGACGGAAGAGGATGGATCTGTAGGTGAACCATTATATATGCCATCTATATTGCTTAGTATAATAAGAGCTTGTGTATCCATCATTGAAGCGATCAGGCCGGATAACTCATCATTATCAGTAAACATTAATTCTGTGACGGAGATGGTATCATTTTCATTGACAATGGGGATTACTCCATTTTCAAGCATTACAGTCATGCAGTTCTTCTGGTTCAGATAATGTCGGCGGGTACCAAAACTTTCTTTGGTTGTCAGTACCTGTCCTACAGGTATAGCATGATCACGGAAAAGTTCGTAATAACGATTGATTAACTTAGCCTGTCCTACAGCAGAGAATAATTGACGCTGGTCTACGCTATCGAGTTTCTTTATCGTTCGTATTTCGCTGCGTCCGGAAGCTACGGCACCCGAAGATATGAGGATCACTTCGACACCTGTTTTATGTAATTCCGCTATCTGATCGACAAGGGCTGACATACGTGTTACGTCTAATGTTCCATCCCGACGCGTCAGTACATTACTTCCTACCTTTACGGCTATTCTTGTAAACTCTTGTTTCATTTTTACTAACGATTTGGAAGTACAAATATAGAACTTTTTATCGATATGATAGTTATAGGTGCTTGTTTTTACGGATAAATAAGAATACGTACATAAAACCGGAAGAACTAAGAAATAAAGTCTTTTTCACTGGTAACATTCATACTGTAAAAATAGTATCTTTGTACCCCGAAAAAATAGATAAACCAATGAAACAGACTAATCCTCAGGTTGAACAAATGACCTCGTTTATCGTCATGGACGTATTAGAGCGAGCTAATGAATTACAGAAACAGGGTATTGATATTATCCATCTTGAGGTAGGTGAACCCGATTTTGATGTGCCTGCCTGTGTCGCGGAAGCAGCAAAAAAAGCATATGATTCTCATTTAACACATTACACCCATTCTTTAGGTGACCCTGAATTAAGACGCGAAATAGCTGATTTCCATTATCGGGAATATGGTGTGAAGGTAGACCCCGACTGTATTGTGGTGACTTCCGGTTCTTCACCGGCAATTCTATTGGTATTGTTGTTGCTTTGTCGGCCGGATAGTGAGGTGATTCTTTCAAATCCGGGATATGCCTGTTATCGTAATTTTGTGTTGGCTGCACAAGCAAAACCGGTATTGGTGCCACTTCGCGAAGAAAATGGTCTGCAGTATAATATAGAGGATATTAAAAAGTTTATCACCACCCGTACGGCAGCTATCTTTATTAATTCACCAATGAATCCTACCGGGTTATTGCTGGAGGATAAGTTTCTTAAAGAAATAGCTTCATTGGGTGTTCCGGTCATTTCAGATGAAATTTATCATGGATTGGTTTATGAAGGACGTGCCCGTAGTATTCTGGAATTTACTGATCAGGCTTTTGTATTGAATGGCTTTTCAAAACGCTTTGCCATGACAGGATTACGGCTTGGATATGTGATTGCACCTAAATCGTGTATGCGAGCATTGCAGAAATTGCAGCAAAATCTTTTTATCTGTGCCCCCAGTATTGCTCAACAAGCAGGTATCGCTGCACTTCGCCATGCTGCTCCGGATGTGGAGCAGATGCGGGCAACGTATGACGAACGCCGACGTTATATGATTCAACGTCTTCGCGAAATGGGATTTGGTATCCGCGTTGAACCCAAAGGTGCTTTCTACATATTTGCTGATGCTCGCAAGTTTACAAAAGATTCTTATAAGTTTGCTTTTGAAGTTTTAGAGCAAGCACATGTAGGCATTACACCGGGAGTTGACTTCGGTACAGGAGGAGAAGGCTACGTACGCTTTTCGTATGCCAACTCATTGGAGAATATTCGCGAAGCACTCGATCGTCTTAATCGTTTTCTGCTTTCTCGCGGCTCCTGATAATTTCCATAGCAGGCTCATAGTTATCCTCTTTTACCATAACGGATACTGTAGGACTGATATAAGGTGCTATTGTTGTTATAAGGCCGTCTTTTAAGGCGGCATCTATTTCATTACTTTCAAGCAATCCTTTGATAAGTTCTGCTTCCCATCTTGAACCGGAAAATACTTCGATCAGACGGCTGTTATCTTCTTCTTTCATAATTTCTGAGCTATAGGGTGTTTATACTTTCACAAATGTACACGATAATTTCTGAAAAAACGCATGGAAAGGTGAAAAAAATAGCGGCTTTGGATGAATAATGTATCTTTCAGAAGAGATGATGAAATTCAAGAGGAGTGGAAAGAATGTCCGTGAATAGTTCTCATTGATAAAATGGTGATCTGCTTTATTTTGACTTATATATACAAGATAAAGTAGACAATAATTTGAATAAAATAATCAATTTGTAATCTGGACGTTAAAAATAGATGTATATTTGCAATCTACAGCCAGGTCATTAATCAATACATAATCATGAGAACTACAATCTTCCGAAGAATGTTATTTGTTGTTTCTTTTGTTCTTTGCAGTACGGCTTATGCGCAGGAAGAAAAGGAGTTTAATGTAGATAGCACACTATACTCATATTTTCAGTATTGCCAGGAGAATGTTAGCAATTTAAAAGTGCTTCATATGGCTGATACGCTGTATCAGATGTCGGAGGAGAGAGGCGATTTACGGATGCAGGCTGTTGCTTTGGCGCTTAAATTAGACTATTACTATTTTCAAGGAAATAATGTAGACAGTATTATTCATTATACGAATATAGTGAAGGATTTTGCTGAAAAAACAAATCAACTTAAATATTATTATTTTGTTTGGAACAATCGTTTGATATTGCATTATCTCAAAACCGGAAAGACCAATATAGCTCTTTATGAAGCTCAGGAAATGCTAAAGGATGCCCAAATAAAGGATAGTAAGATCGGGTTGCTTTATTGTTATAATAGCTTATACCAAATCTATGAAATAAAGAATCTGAAAAGCCTGGCTTTTGAGTATTGCTTGAAGGGAATCGAACTGACCGAAACTTATCATGTTGATAATTACAACCTTTCACCTTCTTATACTGAAGTTGCAAAATATTATATTGAACAGAATAAATTGCCTCAGGCACTCGAAATGCTGAAAAAAGCTGAGGCTACAGCTAATGCAAGTGTACATATCCTTCTCGGAAAATTAGGTTATATACATTACTATATTGCTATAGCCGATATGGAAAAAGCGAAGAAAATATTACAAGAGGTTGAGAAATTGATTGCAGATGATAAAAAACTGGATATCAATAAGAAGCTTTATTATGAGAATGAATTCTTCTATTATAAGCAGACAAAACAATATCAGAAGGCTTTAGCGTCTGCTGATGCACTGATAAAAGAGGAATTGCGTCTTAATGAACATGCATTGCGTAGCGGACATTATCGTATGAAGGGAGAAATCTATCAGGCTATGGGAAGGAAAGACCTGGCAGCTGATTATTTGTCTAAATATATTCAGTTGGAAGATTCTGCCAGACAGAGTAATGAAGAACACTCCATCAGTGAATTTGCAACTCTGGTTAATATGGAAAAACTGAATTCAGAAAAAAAAGAGTTGATGCTTCAGGCACAGAAGAAAGAGTTGTATAATAAGCAGATTCTCATTATTTCATTGGCGGCTTTATTAATATTTGTGTTTATCTTCCTATATAGAGAAAACAGACTGAATAAACGGTTGTTGCATTCAGAAGAGGAATTGAGAAAAGCGAAGAATGCTGCGGAAGATGCGAGCCAGATGAAAACATTATTTATACAGAGTATGAGCCATGAGATTCGTACACCGTTAAATTCTATTGTAGGGTTTTCTCAGATATTAGGAGATCGCTATCGGGATGATCCGGATACTAAAGTATATGCCTCTATTATTGAGGCAAACAGTCATAATTTACTTCGCTTGGTGACGGATGTTTTAGAATTATCTGATTTGGATAAAACAGGTAGTATGCCGGCAGATGTATTGACTAATATTAATGATTGTTGTAAACAGAGTCTGGAGAGTGTTCGTAGAGATGTACAGGAGGGCGTGAAACTACTTTTTCATTCTGAACATGATCAGTTAATAGTTAAAAGCAACCCTGAACGTATAATGCAGGTTTTAATCAATTTGTTGCATAATGCGGCAAAGTTTACAGTTCAGGGCAACATAACACTGACATATACTGTGATGAAGAAGGAGCAGAATATATGCTTTGCTGTAACTGATACCGGACCTGGTGTTCCTTTGGATAGACAGGAGTGGGTTTTTGACAGATTTACGAAAATTGATAGCTATTCACAAGGTACAGGTTTAGGTCTTTCAATTTGCCGGGGAATTGCGGAAAAACTGAATGGTAGCCTGACTATTGATCCGGAATACAAAGAAGGGTGTCGCTTTGTATTTGTAATACCGTATTCTTAATTTTAATATATAATACCCTGACAAATGAGAACAAAAGTACTTTTTATGAGTTTAGTATTGGGCTGTTTATGGAGTTGTCAACAAGACGAAACGATTGAACAGACAGATGGACGGATTATTAAATTCACCAGTGTTGTTATTGGTGATGAAACCCTATCGCGTGCCAGTGGCAGTACTTCCATTGATGTGATTTCGATGCGTACTGAGTTGGATGATAAATTTACTGTGTTCGATCTCAAAAAGGATACTCGCTCATGGGGGGAATTCAGCAAAAAGAGTGAAGTCTTTTTTTATGCTCATTATCCTCGTCTGCCAGAGTCTGTGGCGGGTAATGAAACGCGTGTGTTGGAAGGAGGAACAAATGACTATTTGTTTGGAAAGGCAAAGGCTGTTGCCGGACAACAACAAGTTTGTCTTCAGTTTAAGCGTGTGATGGCTCCTCTAATTGTAGAGGTATTGGATGGGGATGGGCGTTCTTATCAGGGAGATATTGAGGTTAGTGCTTTAATAAAGAACAAGGGAATACAGAATTTGAAAGATGGTTCTATCGTCATATTGGATGAGAAAAAGTATACTTCATTTAATCGTTTTGATAATGATGGGAAACAAGCTCTCAATCTTTTACCTCAAAGGATTGAGAAGGGGACCCCTTTTCAGGTACGGTTGAGTAATGGTGTGACCTATACTGCCACGGTTGGTGAAGCTGTTCAGTTAAATTCCGGAGAAAGCTATAAGGCTGTAGTCAGAGGTGCCCGGGTTGATATCACTATTTATGATGGCTCAATTCCGCTGTAGATTGTACCGTTAACCAATAAAATAAATAAGCCCTCTCTGTATCATTAAAGGATATGCAGAGAGGGCTTATTATCTGATAGATATTTTTCTTACTCTAATACTACTCGTTTGACAGTTATATCTTCATTCAGAAATGCAGATGCCGACTCGATAAATTTTTCTTCGGCTTCTGTTGTGCAGAAGGTACATTTACCGTTTTGTGTACATTTAGCTGCTATTTCCGGATGGCGATGCAGATAGTCTTTTAAGCTTCCGGCAACATATTCTCCCTGTGACACAATCTTTATCCCGTCAGGCATAAAATGTTTTATTTTGGGTAATAATAGCGGATAGTGTGTACAACCTAATATTACAGTATCAATTTGCTGATCCTTACTTAATAGAGTATCAATATATTTTTGGATGAAGTAGTCGGCTCCGGCACTTTGTGCTTCGTTGTTCTCGACTAACGGAACCCACATCGGGCAGGCTTCTCCACTGATATAGATGTCGGGAAACAACTTATGTATCTCCATTGGATAGGATTCCGATTTGATAGTACCTGCTGTAGCCAATACTCCCACATGGCGGCTATGGGTGATGCTGCCTATACATTCTACTGTTGGTCGGATCACACCAAGCACTCTTCGTTGAGGATCAAGGTGTGGAAGATCATTCATTTGTATCGTTCGCAACGCTTTCGCTGAAGCTGTATTACAAGCTAAAATGACCAAGTGGCATCCCATCTCAAATAATTTATTAACAGCCTGAAGGGTGAATTCATAGACAATCTCAAATGAACGGGTACCATAGGGGGTACGAGCATTGTCGCCCAGATATATATAATCGTATTGCGGCAGAGTTTCTCTTATTTTACTCAGGATAGTCAATCCTCCATAACCTGAATCGAATACACCGATAGGACCAGGTATTTGCGAAAGCTTCTGTTTCATAATGGTAAAAAAAAATACGAGCTACAAGCTACAAGTTACAATTGGCATTCGGTTAATCAGAATAGCCTGTAACTTGCTGCTTGTAGCTCGTTTTTATACTTTAAGTTGTTGCTTACAATATATTATACTTGTTCTTTTACTTAATTCCGAGCTGTGCTTTTACTTTAGCAGTCAGATCGATGCTCTGAGCACCTACGTAAGGAATTGGAGTACGAGCCAGGTCAAAAATATAAATAACACCTTCTGCAGCACCTACAGCTTTGATAGCATCATCCAGTTTTTTGTAGATAGGAGTCATCTTTTCTTGCTGTGCTTTCTGCATACCTTGTTCTGCTTCCTGTTGGAACTGCTGTTGTCTTTCAGCCATATCCTGCAATTCTTTCTGTCTTCTTTCTGCAATATTTTGCGGAAGAGAATCCTTAGCTATCGCCTGTTGGAATTCCTGATATTTCTTGCTGAACTCTTCCTGGGTTCTTTGAATTTCATCAGTATAATTTTTTTCCAAAGCCTGTAACTCTGAAAGAGCTTTTGTATATTCAGGCATAGTAGGAATAATTTCGGTCGAAGTCATATGGCCGAACTTGAGTGTCGATTGTGCGAATACGCCCATTGGGAGTACCAGCATAATTAAAAGTGCAATTTTCTTTAGCATAGTTTTATTATTTATTTGAATGATTACTTTGGGTTATCGCTTGCAAATGTATGAAATTAATTTGAATATCCTAACTTTGCCAGCACTTCATTACTTATATCAATACGTGGAGAAGCAAAAATAATACTTGTTGCTGATGCTCTGTCTACTACAACGGAATAGCTTTTTTGTTCAGCAAGCTCCTTCACTGCATTGTATATTTCGTCTTGAATGGGCTTCATCAAACTTTCTCTCTTTTTAAACAGTTCACCTTCCGGACCGAAATATTTACGTTTTAGTTCGGCTGCTTCCTTTTCTTTAGCTACAATTTCCTCTTCTTTTTTAGTCTTTTGCTCTTCAGAAAGAAAGACTGTTTCCGATTGATAATTCTTATACAGCGTTTGAGCCTCTTGAGCAAGCGTTTCTACTTCGCTTTGCCATTTCTTAGAGGATTGGTTCAACTGCTCGTTAGCGCGTTCATAAGCGGGAATGTTCTTCAAGATATATTCCATATCAATCAGAGCAAACTTTTGTGCACTGGCTGTTAAACTGATAGTAAACAGCATCATGATAAATAGAACAGACTTTTTCATAACGTTTAGTTTTTTAATGAAACAATTTAGAATTCCTGGCCCAGTACAAAGTGGAAATGACTACCACCGGCACTGCTGCTACCGAATACTTTATCGAAACCGTATGCCCAGTCGATACCCATCATACCAATCATTGGAAGGAAGATACGTACACCGACACCGGCAGAACGTTTCAAATCAAATGGGTTGAACTTATTGATATCATTCCATGCATTACCGGCTTCCAAGAAACCTAACACATAAATATTAGTACTTGTTTCCAGCATCAATGGATATCTTAATTCAATGCCCAGACGAGTGTACGCATAACCTTCTCTGCCATAAGGAGTCAAAGAACTGTTTTCGTATCCACGCAATGCAACACTTTCTGTGGCGTAACTTGAATATCCTGTCATACCGTCACCACCTACATCAAACGTTTCAAATGGCGATTTTTTATATTTATTATAGTGACCTAACAAACCGAATTCAATACGGCTCATAAGAACCAGACATTTCGGATGAGCCTGATAGTCCATCAAAGCTGTGTAAGTTTTAGCTTTGAATTTCCACTTGTGGTATTCAACCCAATTATACAGCTTGTTTCTGTTGTCTTGAGTGATACCTCCGGTAGAAGTGTAATACCCTTTATAGTCTCTTCCATCAAACAATGAGTACGGCGGTGTAATTTGTGCCGACAGTGAGAACTCGGAACCTTGACGTGGGAATAATGGGTTATCTATAGAACTACGAGCCAGCGTAAGGTTCAGGCTGATGTTATTACATTTTCCGTTTGTTACCGGGAAATATTGCCAGTCTTTCAATATATAACGTTGGTATGATAATTCTGCAGAGAGAGTGAAGTAATCATCAGGCCATTTCAAGCGTTTACCCCAACCTACAGAAAGTCCCCACATTTGAATTGACTTGTCAGGATCATAATAATTTTCGTAATTATTGTAGCTACCGCTACCATAATTGTACATACCGTAACCACCATAACCACTATACATACTATTGTAGTAGTTGTTATAATAACTGTCATTATAATAGCGGCTACTAATATCTGTTTGTCTTGAATAGAAAGCAGATATTGAGAATGAATTGGGACGTTTGCCTCCAAACCATGGGTCAAAGAATGAAATACTATATGACTGATAATATTTCGCATTCGTCTGTCCGCTGACGGTCAGTGTTTGTCCATCTCCCTGCGGAAGGATACCGCGGTAGTTATCTCCCGGATGTAACAGGTTAGCCAATGAGAAGTTAGTGAACTTCAGGCTCAACTTACCAATAATACCTGTTTGTCCCCAACCGGCAGAGAATTCTACCTGGTCATTTGCTTTGGAAACAAGGTCGTAGGCAATATCAACCGTACCGTTCATTGGATCGGGTTGGATATCCGGATGGATATTTTCTGCATCGAAGTGTCCCATCTGCTGTATTTCACGCATAGAACGCATCAAGTCATCACGACTAAACAATTGCCCGGGGCGTGTGCGAAGTTCACGACGAACTACGTTTTCGTATAGACGGTCATTACCGTTGATCTTAATCTTGTTGATGGTAGCCTGTCTACCTTCATAAATTCTCATTTCGAGGTCGATAGAGTCACCGTCAATATTGATTTCTACCGGATCAAGATTATAGAAAAGGTAACCATTGTTGTAATATAGATTACCAATAGCATCTTCATCAGTAGACAAACGCTCATTTAGTAACTTCTGATTATATACATCCCCTTTTTTCATTCGGAGAAGGTAATTCAACTGTTCTGATGGATAGAGGGTATTTCCCACCCAAGTTACATTGCGAAGGTAATATTTGTCTCCTTCGTCAATTTCCATATACACATTGACAGTCTTATCGTCGTAGGGTGTTACGCTATCAGTAACGATCACTGCGTCACGATAACCTAATTCGTTATATTTATCTATAATCAGTTGCTTGTCTTCTTCATATTTCTCGTTGATGAACTTCTTGGTACGGAATAAATTCAGCAATTTACCCTTCTCATTTGTTTTTTTCATTACACGCTTCAACTTCGAGGTCTTAATTGCTTTGTTACCTACGATTGTTATTTCGTGTACTTTAATCTTTTCTTTCTTATCGATATTTACGTCAACGATCACTTGATTCTCATTGGATATATCGTCTTTCTGAGAAATGATAATCTCTGCATTTTTGAAACCTTTATCATCAAAATAACGTTTGATCAGTGTTTTAGCACGGTCCACTAAGTTTGGAGTAATTTGGCTGCCTTTTACCAATCCCAATCTTGTTTCCAGATCTTGTCGTTCTGATTTTTTTACGCCATGATAGCGTATTTCTGAAATACGGGGACGTTGAGTCAAGCTGATTTTCAACCATACTTTGCCGTCTTCTATTTTTTCAGCTGTGATCTTGACATTCGAAAATAGGCCATGACGCCAATAGCGCTTGATAGCACTTGTAATCTCATCACCTGGTACAGAAATGGATTGACCTACCGATAACCCCGAGAGACCAATAAGTACATAGTCCTCGTAGTTTTTAACACCTTCGACCTTAATGTCGGCTATCTCATATTTTTTTGGTGTTCCTGAATATAAAATAACAGGTTTGGAAGATTCGTCTGTGTTAGCATCTTGTGCCTTGCCTGCCAGTGCAAACCCAAACAGACAGATAAACGTTACGAGTATGAAGGAAATACGATAATGCATTTATGTTATTATTATAAGTTTTGAGTTAACTGATTTGTTCACTGGTTTTGCCGAAGCGACGTTCCCGTTTCTGGTAGTCACTAATAGCCTTTCTCAATTCTTCTTCCCTGAAATCGGGCCAGAAAGTATCACAGAAATAAAGTTCGGAGTAAGCACACTGCCATAACAGATAATTGCTTAACCGTATCTCGCCTCCCGTGCGGATCAGTAAATCCGGATCGGGCATAAAGTTAGTAGTCAAATGTGCTTCAAGGCAATGGTCAGTAATTTCTTCGGGAGTCAATTCTCCTTTTTGAACTTGTATTGCTATTTGTCGTGCAGCTTCTGTTATTTCCCAACGGGATGAATAACTGAGAGCCAGTACCAGAGCCATTCCTGTGTTATGTGAAGTATGTTCTACACAAGCATCCAATCGTATCCGTACATTTTCGGGCAATTTATCGATATCACCTACAATACGGAAACTGATGTTGTTTTTCATAAATGTTTCTTCTTCGATAGAATCGAACAGAAGACTCATTAGTGCCGCTATCTCATCCGAAGGACGATTCCAGTTTTCTGTGGAAAAGGTGTACAAAGTCAGATATTTAATACCCAACCTGGCGGCTTCTTCTGCAATAATATGTACAGTTTCTGCACCGGCCTGGTGTCCAAAGCTACGTTCACGTCCACGTTGCTTGGCCCATCTTCCGTTACCGTCCATGATAATCGCTACATGCTGAGGTATCCGGCTAAAATCTATTTGCTCTTTATAGGACATCTTTTTTAATTGTTGCATTCTTTACATCTGGAGAAAAGGTCGTATGTCACAAAAAAGACGGTATATGAATAACTATCTTTGTTTTTCCATCCCTTTCCTTTTATCCGATATGGATCATTTAACTGCAGCCCTTCTTTGTTCGTAACGTCTAACTTGTCACTCAAACTGAACCGCATCGTAAATTCGCATCCGATATTTATTCGTGGAGCTATTTTATATTTTACTCCTATTCCTACCGGGAAATTTACGGTAAATACTCCTTCCGCAGGTGCCGGAGCAAAGGTAAATCCCATTCCTCCTAATATATAAGGAGTAAATCGGTGTTCACCTCTATAGCCATATCCGGTTCCATATCCCAGAAAGTTATATTCAAATTGTGCCCCTAAATCGAAGATTGTACGTTTAAAACTAGCTTCTCCGTTGTCGGGATACTTATTTTTAAAATTCTTCGTATTGCCGGATATTCTTCCTGCCATTAAGTTTGCCTTTATGGCCATTCGTGGGTTCATTATATATCTTGCCATGAACCCTCCGGCTATTCCTATGTTCTTAAATGGAGTAGTGTAGTTGGCATCACCCATGTAAAAACTACCACCTAAACCTCCTCCCAATTCCATCTTATATTCTTCTTCGTCCTGTGCATACAGGCCGGCAAGCGGTAGTGAGAGTAACAATATACATAGTATCAGCGTTCTTTTAGTAAATGCCATAATCGTCTTATTACTTGGTTATTCCATTAATAGAACGGCTGATTAACTTTAAAATTGTATTTCGCTTATTGCCTTGCAAACCCTAAACGATTCAATTTACCTCTCCATACATCTCCGCTATTTGCTATCGTGCCCGGAGTTCCATCATAACTACGCATTATCCAGATAAAGTTATTTTCGTCTACTACCATTGAGTAGTCTGATTCTTCACCTCTAAAACCATAGTTATGCTCTGTCTGTATGTTATCCTCTTCGTCTTTAATCTCAATGGTTTGATCTATTGGGAACATAAACATATTAGTTACTTCCTTCCATACAATGCCAGCCTCGGACTTATAGAACGTTTTGAAGTCTTTACCAAAGATATAGAAAGCACCTCCGTAATACATTATGGAAGGGTTTTTTAGTAGCGGACAAGGGTATGAAGAATCATCCAGAGCAGCCCATTCCTGTCCTTGCATATATCCCCATGCGACTGTTGCTGTATCATTCTCAGTTTTATTTTCTTCCGGAATATTACCTACTATCATAATATTAGGTACGCCGGTTATATTTTGAAAGCTCGTAACTGAGATGTTATCACGTGGGAAATTTTTTGGAACGACGCCTTCTTCCGTCCAGTTACTTCCATCTGTTGTTGTACAGAACATATCTTTATTGTTCAAAGTCTTGATTCCTGTCAGGCTATTTCCGATTGGAGCAATCAGAACTACAGTGTTATCTCCAAACGCTGGCGCTTCTCTCCAATTTATACCATCATTAGAACTATATACCTTCTTATCAGCAGCTGTTGTTGCATAAAGTGTACTGTTGAAGTTCACGATTGAAGTAAGGTCTGTTGAAGGCAACCCGTTGATTAGACTTGAATTCCACGTTCCATCTGTTCCAAGTTGTCCATTGGATAGGGTTGTGTAGTATACAGAAGAAGAACTTGGTCCGTAAACATAAATCTGCTTATTGAAAATGATGGATTTCTGTTTACCTTTTATCTGAGGTGCAAAATTAGTACCTATTGGGCCTTTACCCCAATTTAGAGAATCCGGTTGTTGCTGATGTACACGTACAGAGAGCGAGTACTCTCTGGTGTGTGCCATATCCGGAGCCCATACTTTAAATTTATAAGGTTTTCCCGGTGTACCATCAGGCAGAACTTTCATTGTTCCCACGAGATTCACCGAGTCTGCTATATTAAATATGGAGTCTTCTGTATTTGCTGAGTTTCTGATAGTAACAAAACCTGCTACTGTCATGGTCTTTATCAGGATTCTATCAATAATCGTATCTGAACCTACCGGCAATGAATCCTGATTATATATTTCTCCGGTAAGCTGATCAATTGTGAATTGATAATTAACTCCCAAAACCTTGTCAAGTTCAAATGCCTGTAGAAGTGCATTCGGGCTATACTCAATAGGATCGTCTTCGCCAAGACAAGAACTCATGGCAAATGACACAAGCAAGAAACTCACAATTACTGATAAAAACTTAATTCTCATTTGAAAGATTGTGTTTATTTACAAGTTGCAAAAATAGGAACATTTTTTCCGATATAGAACATTGTGGGGAAGTTTTATATAAAATTATAGATAATAACAGGCTTTTTATCGATAGAAAACCCTCTGAATAGAGCCAGTTTACATATTTTTGTTCGTATAGTGCTTTATTTTTACTCCAAAATGTTTTTTATCGGAATAACTAATTTTATTTCTTATTTCAGGTGCTTTAACACCCGAATGTAACGTAACTTTGGCTTCTTCTATAAATGCTTCGTCCCATAGGTTATTATCAATAAACGATTGGAGTAATTGTGCGCCTCCTTCTACTAATATTGATTGTAAACCACGATGATAGAGGGCGTTCATTATCTGCGGCAATAATTCTTTTTCATAATCGAGTACGATATATTCTATGTTTTTCTGTTCCTGATGTTTCCGGGATGTAAAAACGAGTGTCGGAACACTCCCATTAAAAAGGTGCAGGTCAGAGGGAAGTGATAGATTTCTGTCCAATACTACCCGTACCGGATTCTTGCCGTACCAGTTGCGTACTGTTAATGAAGGATTGTCAAGCCGTGCCGTATGTGTACCTACCATGATAGCATCCGATTCACTTCTTTTTTTATGTACTAACAAAGCAGTGTGTGGAGTTGAAAGTATTACCGGTTGTCCGTCTGTGCGGTTTATATCCATAAATCCATCTGCTGATTCAGCCCATTTGAGGGTGATGTAAGGGCGATGGAGTGTATTGAAGACAATAAACTTACGTATTAGATGACGACATTCATTTTCGAGTATTCCTACTGTTACTTCCCTTCCGGCATTACGTAATTTTTGTATTCCTTGTCCGGCTACTTTTGAAAAAGGGTCCTGGCAGCCAATGACGATACGTGGTATCTGTTTCTCTATAATAAGATCGGCACATGGAGGTGTTTTTCCATAGTGGGAGCATGGTTCCAGGCTAACATAAATAGTAGAACGTTTTAACAAAGACTCGTCTTTTACCGAATGAATTGCATTTACCTCGGCGTGTGCCTGTCCGCAGCGAATGTGATACCCCTCGCCTATAATTTGCCCGTCACATACAATTACAGCTCCTACCATCGGATTGGGAGAGACATTGCATAAACCATTTTGTGCCAGTTCAATACAGCGCCGCATGTATTTTTCTTCTTCCATTTTTCAGCCTTTTACTATAATATTTGTACTTTTGCATCCCAAAAACAGATAGACATGGACCGGGTTTCTACTTATATCCGTCAGGTATTACAAGATATTTATCCTCCTCAGGAACTGAAAAGCCTGACGATGATGATTTGGTGTGATCTGTTGGGTATGGATGCACTCGACATTTATCTGGGCAAAGATATTAATTTATCCGAAAGCAAACGGTACGAACTGGAAAACATTCTACAACGTTTACGAAAAAATGAGCCGATACAATATATACGGAAAATGGCAAGTTTTCTGGGACGTTCTTTCTACGTAGCACCGGGAGTACTTATTCCCCGTCCGGAGACAGAAGAATTAGTGGAGCTTATTGCTAAGGAAAATTTGAATGATGCTCCCCGAATATTGGATATTGGTACGGGAAGTGGATGTATTGCTATTTCCTTGTTTCTTGCCATTCCGCAAGCTCAAGTGACAGCCTGGGATATTTCGGAAGAAGCGCTTGTTGTAGCCCGGCGGAATAGTGAAGTCTTGGGGGCGGCCGTTTTTTTTGAGCAAAAGGACGTATTGGCAGAGATAGATTCTGAACAACGTTTTGATATTATTGTTAGTAATCCTCCCTATGTGACCGAATCTGAAAAGGCAGACATGGAACCTAATGTACTTGATTGGGAACCGGAGCTTGCCCTTTTTGTACCCGATAATGATCCATTACGTTTTTATCGCCGGATTGCTGTGTTGGGAAGAAAATTATTGAACCCCGGAGGAAAACTTTACTTTGAAATAAACCGTGCATACGGTTGCGAAATCGTCTGTATGCTTACTGATTTAGGGTATTGTCATCCTTGTATTATAAAAGATATATCAGGAAACGATAGAATTGTAACTACGCATAAATGAATACAATGACCGAAGAAGAGGCGCTAAACCGTGTAGCTGCCTATTGCTCTGCCGCAGAACATTGCCGGGCAGAAGTGAGTGATAAATTACAAAAGTGGGGTATTGCCTACGATGCCATAGAGCGCATACTTGCCCGTCTCGAAGCTGAAAAATACATTGATGATGAGCGTTATTGCCGTGCTTTTATTGGTGATAAATTTCGCTTTGCCAAATGGGGAAAGATGAAAATAGGACAGGGCTTATATATGAAAAAAATACCGTCCGATGTGGCTTGGCGTCATTTGAATGAGATTGATCAGGAAGAGTATCTTGCAGTGTTGCGTGATTTACTTACTTCCAAACGGAAGAGTGTTCGCGGGAAAGATGAATACGAATTAAATGGAAAACTAATTCGCTTTGCTATGAGTCGTGGCTTTGAAATGAAAGATATCAAGTGTTGCATAGAGGTGTCGGACGAAGAAGCGCAGGACGATTAAAAAAATAACCGGAATCTTCTTTCTTGTTTCGTTCTATTTCTGTATTTTTGCACTCTATAATTATCAAGTTAGTTTAGTTATGAAAAACTTAGAGAGATTATTTGCTGAGAAGTTACTGAAGATTAAAGCGATTAAGCTTCAACCAGCCAATCCTTTTACATGGGCTTCCGGATGGAAATCACCGTTTTACTGTGATAACCGTAAAACTCTTTCCTATCCGTCTCTTCGTAATTTTGTGAAGATTGAAACCACTCGTCTGATATTAGAACGATTCGGGCAGGTAGATGCCATTGCTGGTGTTGCTACAGGAGCGATCCCTCAGGGAGCGTTGGTGGCTGATGCATTGAATCTTCCGTTCGTGTATGTTCGTTCTACCCCGAAAGATCATGGATTAGAAAACTTAATTGAAGGAGAACTTCGTCCCGGAATGAAGGTTGTCGTTGTAGAAGATTTGATTTCCACCGGTGGTAGTAGTTTGAAGGCAGTAGAAGCAATTCGTCGGGATGGTTGTGAAGTAATAGGTATGGTTGCTGCTTATACGTATGGTTTCCCTGTCGCAGAGAAAGCGTTCAAGGATGCAAAAGTGCCTTTGGTGACTTTGACAAACTACGAAGCTGTACTTGAAGTTGCACTTCAAACCGGTTATATTGAGGATACGGATATTGCGACTTTGAACGAATGGCGTAAAGACCCTGCACATTGGGACGCTGGAAAGTAACAAAGATATTTAATTATAGATGGATTTAAAGGAGAGCCATTCGGACAGATTTTGTTCGGATAGTTCTTTTTTTGTCTTTATAAGAATGAAAATAAGATGACTAAATTTGAAAGTACCGTAAAAGTGATACCTTACAGTCAGGAGCGGGTTTATGAGAAATTGTCCGATCTTAGCAATCTGGAGGCTCTGAAAGATCGTTTGCCGGAAGATAAGGTAAAGGATATAAGTTTTGATTCTGATACCTTGAGTTTCAGTGTGGCCCCTGTTGGGCAGTTGACATTGAAGATTGTGGAACGTGAACCAAATAAGTGTATTAAGTTTGAGACTACTAACTCTCCACTACCTTTCAATCTATGGATTCAGCTTGTTGCAACAGCTGATGAAGAGTGCAAGTTGAAGGTTACTATCGGTATGGAATTGAATCCTTTTATGAAAGCTATGGTGCAGAAACCGCTTCAGGAGGGGTTGGAGAAAATGGTGGATATGTTGGCAATGATTCAATATTAATGGGGTAGTAATAAAAGGTTAAGTAGTAAGTAGTCAAGTAGTTAAGTAGAAATTTTTTATTTGCTTTTTTCTCCTTTTGCTTTGATTATTAAAAGTATCTGCATTACTTACTGCTTGACTACTTACTGATTGACTACTAATTACTTACTACTAACTACTAAATAGTATGGCACAGAAACTTTGGGAGAAATCCGTTCAGGTAAATAAAGAGATAGAACGTTTCACGGTTGGGCGTGATCGTGAGATGGACCTTTATCTTGCTAAGCATGATGTGATGGGGTCCATGGCTCATATCACTATGCTCGAAAGCATCGGCTTGTTGACAAAAGAGGAGCTGACTCAGTTGTTGGCAGAACTGAAAAATATCTATGCGGAAGCGGAACGGGGGGAGTTCGTAATAGAAGATGGAGTAGAAGACGTGCACTCGCAGGTAGAACTGATGTTGACCCGGCGTTTGGGTGATGTTGGTAAGAAAATACACAGCGGCCGCTCTCGCAATGATCAGGTACTTCTTGATTTAAAACTGTTTACCCGTACACAATTGAAGGAAGTGGCCGAAGCAGTGCAACAGCTGTTTGATGTACTTATTCTTCAGAGTGAAAGATATAAAGAGGTGTTGATGCCTGGCTATACCCATTTGCAGATTGCTATGCCTTCTTCTTTTGGACTTTGGTTTGGTGCTTATGCTGAAAGTCTGGTAGATGATATGCTTTTTCTACAGGCAGCTTTTAAGATGTGTAACCGCAATCCATTAGGTTCAGCTGCAGGGTATGGTTCTTCTTTTCCGTTGGATCGTACCATGACTACTCGTTTGTTGGGTTTTGATTCTCTTAATTATAATGTGGTATATGCCCAGATGGGACGTGGTAAGCTGGAACGTAATGTTGCCTTTGCACTTGCTACTATTGCAGGTACTATTTCTAAACTTGCCTTTGATGCTTGTATGTTCAATAGTCAGAACTTTGGTTTTGTGAAGTTGCCGGACGATTGTACCACAGGTTCCAGTATCATGCCACATAAGAAAAATCCGGATGTTTTTGAGCTGACTCGTGCCAAGTGTAACAAACTTCAGTCACTTCCACAACAAATCATGATGATAGCTAATAACCTTCCTTCAGGATATTTTCGTGATCTTCAGATTATTAAGGAGGTCTTTTTGCCTGCTTTCCAGGAACTGAAAGACTGCTTGCAGATGACTACTTATATTATGAATGAAATCAAGGTGAATGAACATATTCTTGATGATGATAAATATCTGTTTATTTTTAGTGTAGAAGAGGTGAATCGTTTGGCTCGTGAGGGAATGCCTTTCCGGGATGCTTATAAAAAGGTGGGACTTGATATTGAAGCTGGAAATTTCTCACATAGCAAACAGGTACATCATACGCATGAAGGAAGTATTGGTAATCTGTGCAATGCGGAAATCTCTGCTTTGATGCAGAAGGTGGTAGAAGAGTTTAATTTCCGCGGAATGGAAGAGGCGGAGAAAGCTTTACTTGCCCGTTAATTAAAGAAAGGAGAATATAGATGCGTAAATTATTTCTTGTTATATTGCTATTTATAGGTGTCGTTGCTTGTGACGACTCCTATAAATCAACTATTCCGGATGTTTCGTTCTATTTCTCGTGTGATCTGGTACAGGGTGAATATTCTAAATTGACTATCCCCGGGCAATTTATAAAGAAAGCCAAAAATGTAAACGGTATTCCTGTGGGATATGCAGGTCTGATAATTGGGCAATCTATCTATTCTCAGGGATATGATTATACTGCCTTTGATGCAGCCTGTCCGGTGGAGGCCAGCCGTAATGTTTCAATAGATGTACAGGATGATGGATTGGGCACTGCTATCTGTCCCAAATGCAGAACAAAGTATAATCTGAGTAGTGGTGGAGCTCCGGTAGAAGGAGAGGGAAAAGAGTATCTGAAACGATACAATGTGATTGTGAGCGGTACTACATTGCAAGTTCGTAATTAAATAACGGATATTTCTTTTTCTCCTGGAAAAGTCCTGTTCTGTTATATAAAAGTATGACTGCTTTTGGGGTAATGAATTGATTGTACTTTCTTTAATACTGATTAGGTATACATTATTTATATATTAATCTCCTTTTATATCAGATTCATCCTAAAAACAGGTAATTTGTTAAGGATGTTAATCCTAATTTTAACACTCCGGTTTTGCTTTACAGGATTGTACATTTTAGCATATCAAGATTGTACACTTTGGTATGACTGAAGTGTACAATTAACATATGCCAAAGTGTACACTTTGGATAGGCTTAAAACAAGAAGACGATATTCGCTGTCAATCAATCGATTACACGCGAACGGACTTTTAATTCGATGCTTCTCTTTTCTTTTAAAAGATTTCTATAATTACTTTTTTGATAACTACGTATCCTCCGGATAAACTTTGTATCTTTCATTTATAAACTTTCCCTTAAAAATATTTGGCAGAAACAAGGAAACTCTGTATCTTTGCACTCGTTGAAAAAACGCGGAAATAGCTCAGTTGGTAGAGCATAACCTTGCCAAGGTTAGGGTCGCGAGTTCGAGTCTCGTTTTCCGCTCTCTTTGAAAGGATGCTCGAATGGTGGAATGGTAGACACGAAGGACTTAAAATCCTTTGGCCATTGCGGCTGTGCGGGTTCAAGTCCCGCTTCGAGTACGAGTGTTCTTTGTGAAAAAGCTCTGTAAGAAATTTACAGAGCTTTTTTTGTTTTACTATTGGGAATTCAATCTATTTCACGGCAATTGAGTTTAATTCCGGCAAAAGGATGCCGTTACTATTAGTTTATGGTCATAGTGATTATTCTTGTACTTCTGATTATTTTTGTTGGAGTTGTTTATAACTCCCTTGTGAGGAAAAAGAACCAAACAGAAAATGCTTTTGCTACGATTGACGTTATGCTGAAGAAGCGATATGATCTTATTCCTAATTTGGTGGCGACGGTTCGGCAGTATGCTAAATATGAGGAGGGAGTATTTACAAAACTGACTGAAATAAGGAGTAAATCTTATGTTACTCTTTCAAATAGTGAAAAAGCAAATCTGGACGATATCTTCACTCATGCCCATACCGGTTTATTGGCAATAGCCGAGAGTTATCCGGAACTAAAGGCTTCCGATAATTTTATGCAATTACAGCGTTCTATTAATGAAACTGAAGAGCAATTGGCTGCTGCAAGGCGTACATATAATGCCTGTGTCACTGATTATAATAATGCAGTGCAGACCTTTCCATCTAACTTATTGGCTGGTATCTTTGGGTTTAACCGTAAAGGGGTATGGGCTATTCAGGAATCGGAACGTATTACTCCTGATGTAAAAGAATTACTTAATTCATAAAGGGCTTACTATGGGACAGTCACGCTTTGAATCATTGTCGCAGGAATTACCTTCTGTTTTGCAGTCTTTGGAAGATAAACGCCGGGAACTTAAATCTCAAGGTCATAAAGCGGGATTATGGGGCGGTATTCTCTTTTTTATTGCCGGGGGGATATTATTAGTTCTATTCGGCTATCCGGTAATACTTTTATTATTTGTTGGAGTTGTCTCTGCTCTCATCTATTATGCTTGTGTAAATAGTAAATCGAAGGATTTTTCTTTGCACTACAAAAACGAAGTGATTGCCAGGGTGATTGGTGCATTTTGTGATAACGCCACATATTCTCCCAATGAGGGGATTAATGAAGAGGTGTTTTCTAATTGTGGACTATTCCCTTGTGCTCCGGATCGCTATCACACCGAAGATTTGATTCATGGGTATCTTGATAAGACCGAGTTTCTTTGTGCAGAGGTACATGCCGAAGAAAGAAGGACGCAGGTGGGAGCTAAAGGGCAGACGCGGCAATACTATGTGAATATTTTCAGAGGGTTTCTGTTTATGGCCGATTTTCATAAAGACTTTAAAGGAAAGACTACGATTCTTCGGGATCGTTTTTTTAAATTAAGGTTTGGGGAGTCAAGAGTTAAGATGGAAAATCCCGATTTTGAGAATACATTTGATGTTTACTCTACCGATCAGGTTGAAGCCCGGTATCTTATTACCCCTTCCATGATGGAGCGTTTGCTGGAACTGGATCGTAAGTTTGGGCAAGGAGTTACCATTAGTTTCCGGGACTCCACCATTCTGATTGCTATCCCGGATTCTAAGAATCATTTTGAGGCAAGTATATGGTCTCCTATTACTGATGTACAATCTCTCAGTCCTGAAATAGAGACAATTAGTGCACTAATCTCAATTGTTGATGATCTCAATCTGAATACTCGTATTTGGAGTAAGGAATAGAAGGCTATTTAAAAAAGAGTTCCATCTCTCTGAATCTATTATTGTAACCTTTCTATAACAGTTGAAACGCAGATTAACTCAAATTTTCACAGATCAGATAACTTTGTCATTGATTCTTTGCGATAATCCGTGTTTATCTGCGTTTCGATCAAAAGATGGTTGCGGACTAATTCAGAAACATTATTTTGTGAATTTATTGACAAATACCGAATTATCTTTTAGATAAGCGGCTGAGAAAGTGATGGGCATACCAAAATCTTCCGGTGTCGCTTTCTTGTTCAGGTAGTTTATCAGATTTTTTAATGGATTATCCGGATCGGTTTCCTCCATGTTATCATTGCCTATAGTCATACATCTTACAGTGGCATTTGCAATGACAGCCATACTTTCGTCAAGTATACTTGCTTCATTGTTTTCTGTCTTACTGATAATATCTTTAATCGCTGTTTTTACTGTTTGAGAATCAAAATCCGATTCGATGATTGCGACTGCTTTGCGGCCAAACTGAATAGAGCTGACATAAATAAGTTTGTCTTTTTGTTCAAGTACAGTAGGGTCGTCACTTAACGATTCAGGCAAGTCCATGTCTACAGAAAAGAAACTTTGACTGATGCTTAATACAACAATTGTCTTTTTCTGCTTCTGGCGTGAAGTGCCGAAGAAAAGGGACGGATTGATTTTCTGTCCGAAATAGATGGCTAATTCTTCATAAGATTTTATTTCGTCAATTGAACTGCTGAATTGATAGTTTGGTTTCAGGATATTGTTTTGTTGCAATCCTTCCCGGATTGCTTTCATCATATTGTCATAACCCGGTGTTATTTCCTGACTTTTCATTGGAAGGCTATAACTGATTGTAATAGGATTGAGAGGAACATCCAGAAATTGATGCGTATCACTGTTGATACTACCGGGCTCTAATATGGCGCCTATAAATGTTTTGTTGGGAACCTTTACAGTAAACTTACTCGCTTCTTGTGCATAACCGGTTTGAATCACTAAAAGAAGTAATATGATATATTTTATTTTTGTCTTCATCTTTCGTTGCTTTTATGGATTTATATTTATTCAAAAACAATTTGCTGCTTCAACCAGATAACAGATGATAGTCCGTCTTTACCTACATATTCCATTAGGTCGGAAAAAGATTTTAGTGAATACTCCTGTCCCGCAGTATGCAGAATCCGTTGGATGTTTACTCTTTCCTGAATATAAAAGCCTATGTTAAGTGTAAAACTGTTTTTATCTTCTCTTGTTCCGCAATACTCCCATACGTCCGATAGGTCATTATAAAGAAATACTTCATTATTATGGGATTTCATTTTATATTTTTCGGTGATTCCGTAGTTTTTGATGATAAAGATAGAATCATCTTTTAATTGCAATTCGGTTGGACTGGTGAGTGATAGGCGTTTTCCAAAATACTTATTTGATTCTTCAACAGGGAGATTCTGTACTTCCTGTCCTGCTTTCATTTGTTTTAGCTCTAATATCTCTTGTGATTTGTATTTTAAAGTATATAATTCCCCGTTAGGAGCTGGTGGTTCGGGCTGCGGATCATCATTAGTGCAAGATGCAAAAGCAAATACTCCTATTAGTAAGGTGAAATGGAGCATTTTATTCTTTATCAACTTAAAAGGATTCTGGACTATACTTATACTTACAGTGTAAGAAGCATTCTTTTTCAGGAGCTTTTTCATTATATTATGTATTGTTTATGTGATAGTTAAGATTGTCTATATTTAGTGATACTCTTTTTTGCAGAGCATAGTAATTCATCTTGCAAATATAATGATAATGGACAATTCCTGTTTCGGTATTGTTCATATTTATATTTTATTATGCTTTCAGGTTGTGTACTATTTGTGAGAGAACAGGGTAGAAGATAACTTTTTTATATCAATTATGGGATAAAGAGTATACGTTGAATATATGATATTTTAGTTTATAAAAGTACGTATTTAAGAGTGTGTTAAGTACGTATTCTTTAGGTATAAGAGTACGTACTTTTAGACCGGAAGAGTACGTACTCTTATTTCATAGAAAACGGATGTTTTGATTTCTCGTTAACAGTGTTAATTTGTACCGGGTTGGTATTACCACAGATATTTCTTGTTACTGTATTGTATATGACGGTTTTATGTGATAATTTCTGCTTTTTGAGATTTAATAAAGTGGGTATAATGAATAATATGACCTTCTTAGAAAAAAAAGTAACTTTTTCATGCAGTCTTTTGATGTATTGTCCATCTTATTATAGTAACAATATTTGTAATGGAGGTAGTCGAACTGGTTGAACGGTGCAAAAAAGGGGAGCGGAAGGCACAAGCCTTACTTTATAAAACATATTCTCATAAAATGTTGGGAATATGTTTTCGTTTTGTTACGGACAGACAGATCGCACAGGATCTGATGCATGATGGTTTTATACTTATATTCTCTTCATTGGGTTCTTTGCGTCATCCGGAAAAGTTAGAAAACTGGATGAGTCGTATAATGACCAATCTTGCATTGCAATATCTCAATCAGTCTCGTGCTGTATCCGTAATACCACTTTCCGGGATTTCTGAAGAGGATGAACCGATGAACACCGAACCGGATATGGAACTATTGCCATTGGATGTATTGCTTTCTATGATTGAGAAACTACCTGAAGGATATCGTAACATATTCAAACTGTCGGCACTTGATGGACTTTCACATAGGGAGATAGCCGATTTATTACATATTGAACCTCATTCATCGTCTTCTCAGTTTTTTCGTGCTAAAGAACAGTTGAAAAAGATGATTATTGAATATCGGGCACAGCTGATTCTCTTGGTTTTGTTATTGTTACCTCTTGGAGATTTTTTGCTGTGGAAAGCGGCGGATAGAGTACAATTACTGACTACTGCAACTGCCATTTGTAATTCGGATTCTGATAGTGAAGGCGAGAATGCAGAGATCTTACCTGTTTCTCCTAAAAAGCGTCCTATATGTAAACCTGCTGATGCAGTGGTTATTCCGCTATGTCCTGGTACGGCAACTCCTTTATCGGAAGAAACAATAATAGATACAACTCATTCGGTACTTCCTGTGGTTTTTCCACATGCTTCTTTCTATCCGTATACCGAAAGGCAAGGACGAAAGCTATTTACCTCTTCTAAAAAATCCACTGGTTGGGCATTTACATTAAAGTACAACAATGGTCGGACAATAGAAGATGTGTTGCCTCAGCAGCTGAACACTTTAGTACACAATGATATTTCAAGTAGTCCGGTAGCTTCTTCTACCGATAACTGGGATGATTATCATCGTTATTTACAGGAATATGGCTCTATGTTGGATGATCAGGTGAAGGTTCGTTCGTTGATGAATATTGCTGACCGAAACAGTGGCCGGAAAATAAGGAAGAAGAAGCACCATTATATTCCTTTTACCTTTGGTTTGCTTTTACGTAAACCATTTGATAATAATTGGGGCATTGAAACCGGACTTAATTATACCCGGCTGGTATCCGATTTTACTTTGGGTGATGATTCTTATGTAAACGAAAGGCAAACGTTGAATTATATAGGTATTCCACTCCGGGGGAGTTACTTCCTGGGAAAATACAAACGTTTCTCATTTTATATATCAGGAGGAGTTACTCTGGAGATTCCGGTGTCTGGCACATTGAAAACTGATTATATAGTGGATGATCAGTTGGAATACAACACAAATCGTACGTTAAAAGTGCCATTACAATGGTCTGTTGACGGAGGGGTGGGCATTCAATATCAATTGTCTCCTTCTGTAGGAATTTTTATAGAACCAGGTATACATTACTATTTTAATGATGGTAGTTATTTGAACACTATCCGGAAAGATCATCCTGTTAATTTTACCTTACCAATGGGAATACGCTGGACTTATTGAAAAAAGAGGATGTTATTGTGCAGTCTTTAGGGAGTAAACCTATCATAAAAGTAGAATTTAATCCCAAACAGAAATGCAAAGACAAATGACGAAATGGCAATGCTATACAAAAGGAAAGAGGAGCAGTAGGAGACAAATTCGTATCAATCAACTGGACTATTTGAAATGTATTTTTATTCTGTTGATGATTATTTTTCATCTGGTATATATCGGTGATAAATATCCTTATCTGAAACAGGTGGTTTATACATTTCATATGCCTGCTTTCTTCATTATATCAGGTTATCTGTTGAATGTTGATAAAGGAGTCCGCTCATTTTGTAATACGATGTTGTGGATGTTTATCCCTTACGCCGTTATGGAAACAGGATATGTGTGTATGTCGTCGATATTACCTGTGCGGAAGAAAGTAGAGGAAGTATCTTTGAATATCATTTTATATAAGATATTCGTTGCTCCCATTGGTCCTTATTGGTATCTGCATACTTTGCTGATCTGCAGTCTGGTTTATTATACACTAAACAGGTTGTGCGAACAGCTGAACCGGACTTCTTTTTTACTCATATTAGGTGTCTGTTTTTGGGGAATTGCCTGTTGGACTAAAATATTATCATTGGCCAATGCTGTTTATTTCATTGCCGGTGTTGCCATTTGCCAGAGCCGGCAGAATTTTCTTTCTGTATTTCAACCTTCAGCGATTGCCATCATTCCTTTCATTCTGTTATCCTGCTTTCCGGAAAATTTAGACCGGTCTACATTGGCAGGCATGGTTATTACTTATGTCACAATAAGTTTTTTATTGTTTTTGCATGAGTATATACCATCCGGATTGCGGAAAATAAGCTATTTTGTAGGGCGTAATACATTTCCCATATTACTGTTCTCTCCCATTTTTACAATACTTTCCAGGTTATTTATTCCTTTATTCTTATTTGATACTTCGGGTATCTGCTTTATGTGCATGGCGGTTTGTTTTGTGGTTTTGGGATGCTTGTCATTGGCTCATCTGGCCGATATGATGGGGCTTTCCCGTTTTCTTGCAGGTAAAGAGTTTCTGTAAAACCTTTCGACTTTCAGTGGAAAAGAATATTATTTCCCCTGCCTCATAATGCCTGTATCGAAAATGGTAGTTTTTATAGGGTGTCCGGTTGGAAGGAAATTATGAAGATTGGGGTAGGTATATTGGGATAACTTAATACTTAATTCGCAGGGAGTATCTCAGAAGAAAGATAAAAATAAAAAAGCCGGTTCCGATTTCGCATCAGGCCGGCTCCAATCTAACTTAATCTTAATCTGGTATATTTTGAAAACCTATGAAATCTTTCTGCTTTCTATAACACGCATAGCGGCTGTATAAAACTCACAAGGTACGGACAGTAAAATACAGTTAGTACCTTTATCCTTCATTGAAACTTCAATGTAAGCTGCATTCAGAAGTCTTTTTACGCTGGCAACTTCCCACGGGCTACCGGCAAAAACATCTATTTGGGAAATCTTTCTACTTGTAATCATCAGTTTTGGTTTTTATTGTATTTGATGTTGCAAATATAGGGTATGTTTCTAATATGGATTATAACTTATAGTTCAATCTTTATAAGATTTGTTGCAAACGTTAGCAGGTACGATATAAATTGATGCAATTTATACGCCTTTTCAGTAATTGCCATTGTGGATAATTAGAGTTTCGGAAAATGAATGAAACAATGACCCGGAATATAAAATGCAAATTAGCACTGATCTTCCCGGAACCTATACCTAATAAGGAATAAATTAGCGGAGAGTCAGTGCTAATCTGTGTTTTAGAATAATAATCTATTAATGTATCTTATTTTTCATCGTTCTTACGAATTTCCACACGGCGTATCTTTCCGCTGATAGTTTTGGGCAGTTCATCAACGAATTCAATGACACGTGGATATTTATAAGGTGCAGTAACCTTTTTAACATGGTTTTGAAGCTCTTTTATTAATGCTTCGCCTGCTTGTGTTTTGTATTCTTTAGACAGAACGATGGTAGCTTTTACCACCTGACCACGAATCTCATCGGGTACTCCCGTGATAGCACACTCAATGACAGCAGGGTGTGTCATTAAAGCACTTTCCACCTCAAACGGGCCGATCCGGTAACCGGAGCTTTTGATTACATCATCTGCACGCCCTACGAACCAAAGATAACCGTCTTCGTCTTTCCAGGCCACATCTCCTGTATAATAAATGCCGTTATTCCAGGCTTCATGAGTACGGGCTGCGTCCCGGTAATACTCTTTAAACAGTCCTATCGGTTTTCCCTGTGTAGTACGAATGATGATTTGTCCTTGTTCACCGGCTTCCACAGAACGGCCTTCATTATCTATGAGATCAACATCATATTGTGGGTTGGGTACACCCATACTGCCCGGTTTTGGTTCCATCCAGGGAAAAGTAGCTACAGTCAAGGTGGTTTCAGTCTGTCCGAAACCTTCCATCAATTTGATTCCAGTCAGTTTTTTGAAAGTATCGAATACGGCCGGATTCAGTGCTTCGCCTGCAATCGTACAGTATTGTAGTGAGGAGAGATCATACTTGGTCAGATCCTCATGAATCAGGAAACGGAAAATTGTAGGAGGGGCACAAAGTGAAGTGACATGATAATCCTGTATCTTTGCCAAGATATCACCCGGAGTAAATTTCTCATGATCATAGACAAAGATGTTTGCTCCGGCAATCCATTGTCCGTACAGTTTACCCCATACTGCTTTTCCCCAACCTGTATCCGCAATGGTGAGGTGGAGACTGTTTTCCGTGAGATTGTGCCAGAAACTGCCTGTTACGATATGTCCTAATGGGTAGGTAAAGTCGTGTGCTACCATTTTCGGTTCACCGGTAGTACCCGAAGTGAAGTACATCAGTGAGATGTCATCATTTGTATTCGGATGTTCCGGTTTGACAAATGGAGTGGCAGATTCAATGCCTTTGTGGAAGTCTTCAAATTCTTCCGGAATCTCAGGGCCTACGCTTACCAGTTTATGTACAGAAGGGCACTCGGGCATTGCTTCGATGATATGCTTTGTGATCTCTTTTTCGCCGGCAGCAACAATCATTTTGATGTCTGCGGCATTACAGCGGTATACAATATCTTTCTTTGTCAGCAGGTGAGTGGCGGGAATAACCGTAGCACCCAGTTTGTGCAGAGCGATGATGCTGAACCAGAATTCATAACGGCGTTTCAGGATAAGCATTACCATATCCCCACGGCCTATGCCGAGTGATTGGAAGTAAGAGGCTGTCATGTCTGTATAACGTTTCATGTCAGCAAATGTGAACTGGATATGTTCACCCTTATCGTTCGTCCACAGCAGTGCGGATTTATCCGGTTGTTCGGCAGCCCAGGTATCTACTACATCATACCCGAAATTGAAGTTTTCGGGTACGTTGATTTTTAAGTTTTGGATAAAATCTTCCTGTGAAGAGAATGTTGTCTGTGATAAAAATCTTTCTACCATAATAATATTACATGATAACGGCGAGGAAACGCACTGGTTTTCCGTCAAGTGCTTTCATGCCGTGTGGGAGTTTAGCGTTGAAATAGAGACTGTCACCTTCGTTCAGTATCAGGTCTTTACCTTCTATATTGACCAGCATACGGCCTTCGAGTACTAAATTGAATTCCTGTCCGCTATGACTGTTATAGTGTATCGGTTCATCATCTGGTTTGGGCTCAGCCGTTACAATAAACGGGTCGGCACTGCGATTTATGAACCCGGCAGCCAAAGATTGGTATTTATAGGCTTTGGTGCGTTCAATACTTATTCCTTTTCCGGCACGGGTCAGAAAGTAACTACTCATTTTAGGTTCTTCGCCAAACATAAGTGCATCCAGAGAGATACCATATTTATGTGCGATTTTTTGTAGCATACCTACTGAGATGTCGTATTGTCCTGTTTCTGCCAGGCGATATTCTTCTGCGGAGATATCACAATCGCGGGCGATATCTTCTGAGGTAAGTTCCAATACGTCACGCAATCCGCGCAATCGTTCGGCAATTTGTCTGATTTGGTCGTCCATATGTATAATTAGTTATTAGTGGTCAGTGATTAGTTAGTGATACGTGATAAGCAAGTTGAACCATAATCCGCATGGTATTAATCACTTATCACTCCCCCGCTTATCACTATTTCGATGCTTTCATCGCCTTAATCACCGCAGAGGTGAATCCGGCATGTTCCAGTTCGTTAATTCCTTTAATGGTGATCCCACCGGGAGTGGTTACTTTATCTATTTCAACACTGGGATGTGTTTCTTTATTTAGCAACAACTCTGCAGCTCCTTCCAAAGATTGTGCTACCATTTTCATAGCATCTTTCGGGGCGATTCCCATTTCGATGCCTGCCTGCATAGCGGCTTGTACATACTTAAGCACGTATGCAATACCACATGAAGTGAGGGCTGTAGCCGCTGCTATTTTACTTTCCGGTATAATCATTGTCAAGCCCATTTCGTTGAATATATCCGTTAATAGTTTTTTCTGTTTATCCGAAGCGTTCCGCGCAGAGATCAACGTCATACTGGCACGTTCGGCTATAGCGGTATTAGGAATGACACGGAAGATGGGCATTTCCGGTTCGCCACAAAAATGTGCCAGATCGTCAAAACAGATCCCGGCAGCTAATGAAACAAGTATCTGTGTACGTTTCAAGCGGAGTGGATTGAGTATTTCTTCTATCAGCCAAGGCTTTACTGCAACAATTACGATATCGGCATTAGCCGCTGCATCTATGTTATCGTTTGTTGTTTTAATATTGGGAAAGTCGGCTTTTAGTTTCTCCAGTTTTCCATTACTTGGATTAGAAACAACAATTTCATGTCCTTGAATCAGATATCCCTGAGCTAAGCCACGTGCAATGGCAGAGCCCATATTTCCTGCACCAATGATAGCTACTTTCATATTATAATATTTTAGTCTGTTTTGAGGCAAAGGTAAAAGTAAAAAGTGAGAATATGCATATTTTTGATGGGTATTTTCATTAAAGTGGTGTAATCTTTATGTTATTGAACTGTCTCAATAGTACTTTTTGTCAATAACTACTTTATAATTGTGAATTATAAAAATATAGATTTCTGAGATTTAATATAAAATACAAATGATAGGGCTTTAATTTTGTGTTGTGTAATAATTGAAGAATGATAAAAAGTATATTTGAATAGAGAAAATTGTTTTTCTGATATAGAAAAATTAAAACAATGTTACCTCGGTGTAATGTTCTGATTATTAGATGTATATAGCATGCTTATTTTCCTCTACCATTATCTTTGCCATGGAAAACATAGTTCTTTATGAACGTTAATAAGAATAAATTTCTTAATATTG